>DASVOT010000480.1:0-5084 GCA_036383235.1 Chryseosolibacter sp. | reverse complement strand
ATATGTGACCCGACTTCTTTTTCAGCCGCACGCCTTCGGCGTCCCCCGCTCTGCGGAAGATCCGGCACGTTCATGATGGTGATTGTTCGGGCTGATGAGCATGATTGCCCCACCCGATGAGGAAAATCATCAGGGCCGGCTTTTGAAAGCGCGAACGCGGCCCTGCAGATCTTTGTAGTTTTTCGCAACGTAAGGACGATGGAGTAGCCCGGGTGTTGTTGGTACCGCGCGGTTCTGCAGGTACACGGCCTCGTACAGGCTCAGCACCTGCTCCGCCGTCCGTTCCCAGCTGAAGCGTTTCACGTTTGTCATTCCTTCCGCTATCTTCTTCTTCCGCAGCGCGTCATTTCCGGATAACATCAACAAGGCTCCGCAGATATCCTCCGGCTTCAACGGGTCGACCAGGATAGCAGCGTCACCTGCGATCTCGGGCATCGAGGATATCGAAGAAGTAATGACAGGTGTTGCGGAGGCCATTGCTTCCAGCACCGGCATGCCGAATCCTTCTGAAAGCGAAGGAAAGAGGAACATGGTGCTCAGGCCGTAGACGAGAGGAAGGTCGGCATCGTCAATATATCCCGGCGTAATGAACTGGTTCTTGTTGAATGCGATGTCCAATTCCCGGAGCTTGTCAGTAATGAATTTTTCCGGAAGGCCCGGTGTAACCAGGGGCAGCGCTGCGTCACTCGCCGCCGCGTATCGCGCATACGCCTCCAGGACTCCCGCTGCATTTTTCCGCACGGATGTATTTCCAAGAAAAAGGATATAATGTTCCGGCAGCCGGTATTTCGCCCTTACAAACCTCGTCCTCTCCGCGTCGCCTGACGGATGAAAGCGCTTCGCGTCAATGCCGTTGTATACCACGTGAACCCGGTTCGGATCGATAGTAAGGCGCTCGAGGATCCTGCCTTTCTCGTGTTCGGAAACGGTAATGATCGCTTTGCTCCTGGGCGTGACCAGGGGCACCATGCTTCTGCGATACCGGTTGCCGAACCGCTGGTAAAACGTGTCGTTGCCGGGTATCGCGTCCATGAAGATGACGTCGTGAAGCGTCTGTATGACGGGGACCCGCGAAAAATACGGGGCGGTATTTCCTGTGCAGTGAAGAACATCCACTTGCTCACGCGCAGCAGCAATGGGAAGGAAAAATTGCTCGAAGTCGGCAAACAGACCTCCACTCACAATCTTTATCTCCAGATTATCAGACGGGGTCAGGCAGCCGCGGTCCTCATCGTCTTTTGCAAAGACCACGTACTGATGGCGCGGTTCAATTTCCCTTAATTTTTTTATCAGCTCCAGCGCGGAGACCTCGATGCCGAATTTATTTGCCCTGAATAACCTTTGAACCTCGATCCCGATTTTCATTCCTGTTTTACTTTAAGTTGCCTGCCAACACCACTTATCACCCCGCTCCCGGCTTAAGAGCACGCATTTCCGTTCCGTCTGCCGGCCGGCCCTGTCATCGCTGCGCAAACAGTTTCAGTTTTTTACCGTTGTCCAGGTGGGTCACATTCCACAATAACCCCTTCCAGAATGCCGAGGCGTGCTCGACATCCCTTCGAAGGGTGAACATCATGGCGTTCTTGGGCAGCGTGAAAAAAAGAAAGAATAGTATCCACGTAATCTTTTTTATTCCCGATGTATTTCTTCGCATGTAGAGCAGGCGGTTGCGCGTCATGTAATACGTTTTCAGGGTTGAGCCCTTGCCAATCGACATCGACTCTTTGTGATAGACCCTTGACGCTGGGACAAAGTATATTTTGTACCCCGCTTTTTTGATGGACTCACACCAGTCTACTTCTTCGTAGTAAAGGAAGAAGAACTCCGGCATCATTCCCACCTCATTGATGACGCTGCGCGGCACCATCATTGCCGCACCATGCGCCAGATCGGTCTCCTTCAGGCCATCGTGCTGGCCCTCGTCCTTTTCCATGTACCCGATGCGTTTGCTTCTCCCTGTGAAGGGGTCGACCCGGGTACTTCCCGCGTACTGGATGGTGCCTCCGGAATTATGATAAAGTATCTTGGAAGAGGCCACTCCCGCTTTGGGGTTGGATTCGAACAACGCTACAAGGGGCTCCAGGAAACCGGGGTCCACCTCTGTATCATTGTTCAGGAAAAGCAGGTACTTGCCCCGCGACTCCTTGATACCAAGGTTGTTGCCTCCGGCGAAACCAAGATTCCGTTCACTGACAATGAGCTTCACTTCCGGGTATCTTTCCGCTATCGCGGCCCTGGGGTCCTCCTGTGAGTGATTATCGACTACGATCACTTCTACGTCCGGGTAGGTGAGGTTGCGAAGCGAGTCGAGCAGCTCACAGGTCACTTTAAGCTGATTGTAATTTATGGTTACGATCGTGACGCAGGGATGCATTCAAATCGTGTTTTTTTTCCCGTAATTCACTTCGATCTTGCCGTGAGGCGTATGGATAAAGCTCTTGTTCGCCCCCTTTAGCCTGAACAGCAGCAGGAGCATTTTGAAGAAAAGGGAGGGTATCAGGATGACCGACTTCAAAAGCTTCATGTTGTAGAACCTCGGCGGGATAGCGAAGAGGATGGCCACGATGTTTAAGCCAAGCAGCAGTATCCAAACGAGAGGCTGGATCGACAGATAGTCCCGGAGAACAAAACTCACCACCGTAATGCAGGTTAGCAAGCCCAGGTTCAGTAGCCTTGGCAGCTGAATGTTCCTCAACACGGCACTATTGAAGAAGGCGAAATTGCCCTCCAGCAGCCTGGCCCATCCTTCCAAAAAGTATTTCCGCAGATAAAAAAAGTGGCTGGAGATCCAGCGCCTCCGCTGGTTTTCAAATACCGGATGGCTGGCTACTTTCTCGTCGAAGACAACGGTGTCTTTGGAAAAGTGAACTTTCATGCCACGCTGGAGCAGCCGTAGCTCCAGTTCCCGGTCGAAACCACCGATCGAATCCATACCGGCCATGACCTCCTTAAATATAGAGTACTCGAACACCATCCCTGAGCCGTTCAGCGACGATGACAAGCCGATGGATACGTTGCCCTGACGGTAGATAAAGTTATTGATGGTCTCGCTTAATCCGTCGAGCAGGGCCATTGAAGTGTTTTCGTTTTTCGGGTCACGGCGCGCCTGGATGGCGGTATAGCCGAGCTCGGCCAGGTTGTTCATCTTGCGGATGAAATTGCGCTCCATAATATTGTCGGCGTCCAGGATGAGCGCCAGGTCGTATTGGTCGCCGATCACTTCCATTGCCCGGTTAAGAGCCCTTACTTTTGTACTTTTTTCAAAAGAGACTTCAACCACCTTGATGGGAAGGCTTCTTAGTTTTCGGAGGGTGGCTGGCTGAAGGGAGTCTGCGACCACGATGACATCAAAACAGTCAGCCGGGTAATTTTGCTGAAGGGCTTGTTGTGCCACGCCCGCAATAACCTGATCTTCCTTGTAGGCGGGTATCAATACCGCCACGCGCCGGATGGTGCTCGCCTCCGGAGCATTTATTCTTCTGTAGAAGAGCCCGGCGAAGCTGAGAATGAACGAATAGAGTGAAACGTATCCAAAATAGCAGAGGAGTACCAGTTCAATTACATGCATGGAAAAATAAGTTAATATCCGTGAGTATCTTCAGACCTTCTCCTTCTGTAACAATGCCGGGAAGGTGGATAACAATATTTTCATGTCGAGCCACAGGGAATTCTTCATGGCGTACTCCATGTCGAGGGCGATCCGCTCTTCCGGCGACATGTTGTCTTTTCCTCTTTTTGTTATCTGCCACAGACCGGTAATGCCCGCCGGGGCGAGGAACCTCCAGGCAATCTGGTCCCTCGTAAGTTTTTCAGCTTCGTAAAGGGGTAGTGGCCGGTTTCCCACGAGCGACATGTCGCCGATCAGCACGTTGAACAGCTGCGGGATCTCGTCCAGGCTGGTGTTTCTCAGGAACTGCCCGAACCTTGTAATGCGCGGGTCATCCTTGATCTTGAAGAAGACGCCGTCTGTCGCATTCTCACCGTATTGGTTGAGATGGGCCAGTTTGGATAATTCGGAGTCGGCGCCATCCCGCATGGTCCTGAACTTGTAAAAATCAAAGATCTTGTAACCGGTCCCTGCGCGTTTCGAGATATAAAAGATCGGCCCTTTCGATTCCAGTTTTATAATGAGCGCGATCAGGAGGCATATCGGTAACAATATAAGCAGCGCTATGCCTGAAATAACGATGTCGAAGGCCCTTTTCATCGACCAAAGCTCGATGTGAGGAACCTGCTCTACATGCCGGGTTGAATAGGGCTTGTTGCCCCGTTCATTTTTATATGCCTTGAGCTTCTTAAGGAACGCGAGGCGTTTGAGGAAAGCCGCGGAAATGGACCCATAGTGATAGTCATCCGCCATAATTTTGAAAGCAATGTTCTTGACGGATTTATCATATTTAGGAGTATATAATATTAGAGGGATGGCGTTCTTTTGCGCGAAGGTCCTCAGATCGGCGATCTGGTCGGAGACGCTTTCGGGGCTGATCAGGATCGCATCCGGCGCGTGTCTGTGTTCCGACTGGAGGTGCGACAGCGCGTCTTTTAAATGAACGGTCGAGAACAAGACCTGTTCCTGGTCATAATCGGGCTCGAGGCTGCTGGCTTGGTTGTCAATTCGAAGAATATAGTTAGAATAAACGGTTGCTGGCTTTGTCGCAGGAGACTCCATTGCAATAGCCGGCACCTGTAATGCTAATTCCATAAGTTCTGTCTATGAGTTAAGATATAAACACGTTTTCCTTATCGTACATCAGCGCACGATCGACCTCATTAAGAAATTGTCGCGGCTCAAAAGGTTTGACCAGGTAAGTGAATGCTCCCAGTTCAAGGCATTGTTTCCTCAGGTCGTCATAGCCGGAAAGGATGATCACCGGAATATTTTTGAATAAGCCACTGCTGCTTAGGTTGTCGAGCAATTCTATACCGTCAAGCGAGGGCATCTTGATGTCGGAAATGATGAGATCACAATTGTTTCCATCTGATAGCCAGGACCAGGCCTCCATTCCATCGTTCATAACGATGACTTCGTACTTGCCCCGCAAAATCTTCTCAAGAAGCCAGCACAAAGGCTCGTCATCTTCAAT
>DASVOT010000479.1:0-4596 GCA_036383235.1 Chryseosolibacter sp. | reverse complement strand
CTCGTCGCCCTTACGTGGTGCCTGACACTAAAGGGCCCTCTGGATGGCCTGAACTTTATGTTGCTTTTCGGAGCGGGAACGTTGCCTGTAATGCTGGGGTTGACCGGAATTATAAACCGGCTCGCGGGGAAATTCAACTGGAGGGTTCAATCGGTGACCACTACCTTGCTGGTGCTCTCCGGGTCGCTTCTCATCCTGCGGGTGTTTCTCATCCACACTCCCCAGGCGGCCTCCGCGCGGCACACGCTCATCGATATCCTTTGCCGGTAGATACATCGGAACAGCGCGCCGACTTCACCGGGCGACATTCCACCTCACCACCTTCTCCAGCCTCGCCCGGTCTTTGAGCCTGATCTTTCCTCCTTCAATTTCGATCAGTCCCTCATCCTTGAAATCGGAGAGGACGCGGATCACGGATTCCGATGCAGTTCCGACCATTTTCGCCAGGTCCTCCCGTGAGATGGAGATAACGGACTGCGAATCCTTGAGTGCCTCCGATTTGAGAAGGGCCTCGGCTGTCCGCTGCCTTACGGAGTTATACGCGAGGTTCAACAGCTGGCTTTCGCGTTCGGAGACCTTCTTGCAAAGCAGGTGGATGAAGCTTTTGGAGACGTCCGGATGGCTTTGGATCATGAGCAGGAAATCATGCCGGGGAATGGAGATCAGTTCAGAGTCCTGCATGGCTACGGCCGATTCCTTGTAATTCCCGTTCTCGAGTATCGGCTCGAACCCGAAGAAGTCATTGGGCGAGTAGATATTCATGATCAACTCCTTGCCGTCAGGATGCGATTTGAACGTTTTGATATTTCCGGATTTCAGGAAGTAAACGTGGAGGGGCATATCCCCTTCCCCATAGACCTCCGATTTCTTCTTGACGAATTTCACCTTTCGATCCTTGCCGAGGTCTTTGATATTCAACACCGACTGCGCGTCTTTGATGAAGTTCTCCAGGCCTTCCACGCTCGCCTCGTATTGCTTGTTCTGCATGGCGTTCTTGCGCAGGCGCGCCTCAATGGCATTCAGCAGATCCGTGTCGTCGAACGGCTTGGTTAAATAATCATCCGCGCCGAGGTTCATTCCTTTTCGGATGTCGGTCTTCTCGGTTTTGGCGGTAAGGAATATAAAGGGGATACCGGCGGTCTGGTCATTCTTGCTCAGGATATGAAGCACGCCGTAACCGTCGAGCTCGGGCATCATGATATCACAGATGATCAGGTCGGGCTTCTGGCGCTGGGCAAGTTCAACGCCGATCTTTCCGTTCTCGGCGACAAGCACTTCATAGTTCGCCAGCGAAAGGATCTCACTGGTATTTTCCCGGACTTCCTTGTTATCTTCTATCAGAAGAATCTTTTTCATACGTATCGATATAATGGTCGGATCTGTGATAAGGCCCTTCGCGGGAAGGGAAGCAACTGCAATTATTTCCCGGAAGGGATCCAGACCTTGAAGGTGCTTCCTTTGCCGTGCTCGCTTGAGAAAGAAATTTTACCGCCGAGCAAATCCACATAGCGTTTTACAATGTTAAGGCCCAGGCCTGTCCCCTGCACGTTTCCTGCGTTGCTCGCCCTGAAAAAGCGGTCAAACATGTGTTTCTGGTCTTCCTCGGGGATCCCAATCCCTTCATCCCGAATAATAAAAAAAATCCCGGTACCTTCGCACGTGCAGTCAATAAAAATCGATTTCCCCTCGTCCGAATATTTGCTGGCATTGGAGATGAGGTTGAAGAGGATGTTTCGCAGGATCCGGGCGTCCGAGTGTGCCTGCTCCAGCTCCGGCGCGCACTGGATCCTGATCTGTTGACCCGGCTTCAGGCTGGCCCGCATTTGCTCTTCCACATCCATGAGGAATTCCGGAATGGACACCGGTTCAGAGAGCACGTCGACTTTTCCTTCCTCCAGTTTACCCAGGGAAAGGAAATCATTCAGGATCGACGTGAGGTGGTTGACCGACGCCTTGATCCTCAACACGTGTTTCTTCACTTTAGCCTTTTCCATCCGGTCGCTGTACTGATCGATGAGAGACGCGGAGCTCAATACCGTACTCAGCGGCGTCCGGAATTCATGCGAGGCGATGGAAACGAATTTGGATTTCAGCTCATTCAGCTCGCGCTCACGCCCCAGTGCCTTCCGGACTTCTTCCTCAGCCTTTTTGCGCTCGACCACTTCCTTCTCCAGCGCTTTGATCGTGGCGTTGAGGTCCTCGGTTCGCGACAGGACTTTCTTCTCAAGTTCCGACGCATAGACCAGCAGTTGCTCCTCGCTGCGCCGCAGGGCTTCCTCCGCCCGCTTGCGTTCGGTCATGTCGCTGATGAAAGCCATGACCATCAATTCCTCTCCTATCCGGGTATAGCTGAGGCTTACCGCGACGGGAAATTCTTCCCCGTTTTTGCGCCGGGCCACCAGATCCCTCCCCATCCCCATCGGCCGGGGCTCAGGGTTGGCGTTGAACTGCATCCGGTATCCCACATGCCGCTTGCGCAAGTGTTCGGGCAACAGATCTTCAATGGAACGCCCCAGCAGACCGCCTGGCTCAAACCCGAACATCCGCTCACTTACCGGGTTTGCTAACAAGATCTTTCCCCCCTTGTCAACCATAATGATAGCCTCCACCGAGCTCTGAAAGATCTGCCGGAAAGTCTGGTTTGACGCAAAAGGCATACGTAAAATTGAACGGCAATATATAACAACCCCCTGACAAAAATCAGCTTTTTTGTTGATTCAAATCCTAAAATTACGCACCGAACCCTTGTATGTTCGTGCTATAATCAAACGATATGAAACAATTACTGTGCGTGGTCGATTTCTCGGACTCGACGGCCAAGGTCCTGGAAATCGCAGGGAGGATCGCCAGCGGCTATAAGGCGCACCTGGTTGTTCTTTTTCCCTATCGTCTCATCGATTACGCATACCGGGGCGACATCACTGCCCTGAAACTGCGACTTGAGTCAGAAGCGAAAGAAAAATTTCAGGAGCTTAAAAAAAATATTCCGGCACTGCAAAATGTATCGTGCGAGTTCCAACCCGAGATCGGTTTCATCTTTGACAGGATCACTTCCAACCTGAAGAAGAACAAAACAGAAATGATCATCATCGGCCAGCAACAAACCGTAACCATCAATGACCTCAAGGGCGTCAGCCTGCAGAACCTGATCTCGGGTTCAAAGCTGCCCTTCGTCATCGTGCCGGAAGTCAAAAGCCCCGAAGCGGTTCTTGAGTGACGTATCCGTTCACAAAATGCTTTCAGTATGAAAACAATTCTTGTCCCTACCGACTTCTCCCCTGCCGCAGAGACCGCCATGTCGGTTGCAGCAAGTATCGCCGGTAAAGAGAACGCCCAGCTGGTTCTCCTCCATGTTCTCGAATTCCCGGGCGGCGACTCCCTGAACGTCGAGACCGAAGTGCTGACGATCGAGAACTGGGACGAAAAGATCTTCTCCCTCAGGCAGGTGCAGGGCGCCAAACAGAAATTGTCACGGCGCGTCGGCGAACTTGCAAACAAAGGGATTGAGTCGAGCTCACAATTGCGGATCGGAAGCCCCTTCCACGGCATACACAACTTTATCACCGCGGAAAAAGTCGACCTGGTGGTCATGGGAACCGCCGGACATTCGAAACTTGAGGAAATGATCATCGGCTCGAACACGGAGAAGGTCGTCAGGCACGCAAAATGTCCCGTACTGACCGTTCACCATACGCCTGTTAAAACAGACTTCAAAAACATCGCCTACGCCACCAACCTGTCTGCCGACGACGAAGCATTTGCAAAGGTGGTGATCAACACGCGCGACATGTACCGCGGTACCATCCACCTGGTGCGGATCAACACCCCCCTGAACTTCGAATCGGATATAAAGATCAAGAAGGACATGGAAGCATTCGCCCGCAAAACCGGACTTGTGAACTACACCATCAATACCTTCAACCATTACAAGGAGGAAGATGGTATCATCCAGTTTGCCAACAACATCGATGCCGACCTCATCGCACTCTCCACCCACGGGCGCACGGGGCTTGCCCACGTGCGTGCCGGAAGCATCGCCGAAGACGTGGCCAACCATTCCAAGAGCCCCGTGCTTACCTATGTCACGAAACGAAGCCGTTGAGCCTTACCGCCTGTGAGTCCCCGGGCAGCTGCTAAAGATAAGTTGAGCGAGAACACACGTTGCGCGGTATGACGCCTGCTGGATTTTTTGTCCGGATCGATAGATTCTCTCACGGCAGATAAAATCCTCTCGTCTCTCCATCTGATTTTATAAAAATTTCATTTCTGTTTTTTCTGTAAACGGCATGCCTGCTGAATGGGCGGTAGATCACAGGCACCCTGCGATCAAACGGCCTGATATTTTTTCGCATCAGGACGGCGAAGAAAAGTTTTTTCCTAAATTCAAAACATGATCAGACCAGTTGTTCTCGTCACGGTCGCTGTCGTTTTCTTTTCGTGCAGCCAGAATAATCCTTCCGGTCGAAACCCCAAGCCGGTTCTCGGTTCACCAAATGCAACCGTAACGACCACGCCGGATGCGCACGCTGAAACTGGTCCGCTCGCGTATGGCCCGACCGTACCCGCGGCCCTGCAGGGAGATACGGTGGATGTCAA
>DASVOT010000478.1:0-9858 GCA_036383235.1 Chryseosolibacter sp. | reverse complement strand
TGACGTTCCGTCTGCGCAATGAAGAGATCCCGATCCAGCCAACGGAGTCGAGCACGGGCGTCCTGATAAAACACTACCGCTGCAGCTATTGCAATCACCGGGAAGCACGCGAATTGGTTATTGCCAAGCTTAGCGAAAACGTCGCCTGACCTTTCACTCGCAATTCCCACTTCGTTCAGCAGCGCTGCCGTTGCCGCCAATGTGCGTTGGCGCGCGGAGGGCTGTTAACTTTTTTAGCCTCCGGCTGTCCGATAATGATTATTATTTTCAACTTTGCTCTCCATATGCTGGCGGTTGGTCAAGGACGCATGAACGATTAAATGGAAAACAAAGAAAAAAGACCCGTCGGGATTTTCGACAGTGGAATCGGAGGTCTGACGGTCGCCCACGCGATCAAAAATCTCTTGCCATCCGAAGACCTGATTTACTTCGGCGACACCGCCCACTTGCCTTATGGCGACAAATCGGAGGCGGCCATCCAGGTATATTCGATAAAGATTGCTGACATCCTTTTGAAGAAAGGATGCAAGGTGATTGTCATTGCCTGCAATTCTGCGAGCTCGGCGGCCTACGAGCTGCTCAAGGAATATGTCCGGAAGGACACGCACATCATCAATGTCATCGACCCGATGGTGGAGCTGGTGACAAGCCAGTTCAAAGGCAGCAGGGTGGGATTGATCGGAACGAAACGCACGGTGCAATCGGGCGTGTACCTGAGAAAGATCCAGGAGGCCAACCGGGACATCTCGCTGCAATCACTTGCCACTCCCCTGCTCGCCCCCATGATCGAGGAGGGATTTTTCAACAACCAGATCAGCCATGAGATCATCGCCCAGTACCTGTCTGACCCGGTGCTGGCGAACATTGAAGCGCTGATCCTTGCCTGCACGCACTATCCCCTGATCAAAAAAGAGATCAACGAATTCTACGGCGGAAAAATGAAGATCCTGGATTCTTCCGAGGTGGTAGCCCGGGCGCTGCAGAAATACCTCGCGGAGGAATCCCTTTTGAACACGCCGCATGAGGCTGAGCACCGGTTCCTGGTGTCGGATTTTACTGAATCGTTTGAATCGTCGGCACGTATGTTTTTTCACCAATCTGTTAAACTGGAAAAGCATTCGCTATGGAATTGAGCGGGTATTACACGTATTTGACATCCCGCCGCAATTGCCCGTGGGCCGTCGTGCCGGATTCCCGGATTTATTCACCATCTTAGGTTAGAATTGCAGTGCCTTGACAACGATCGTTTTTCTTCTGCCTTTTTTACTTTTCTATGCTATTCTGGCCATTTACGCGGAACGGAAAATATCGGCATTTATTCAGGACCGCCTGGGGCCCATGGAAGTGGGGTATTATGGTATTGCGCAAACCGTTGCAGACCTGCTGAAACTTCTGCAGAAAGAGGATATCGTCCCCTCAAAGGCGCATGCGGGTTTATTCAGGCTGGCTCCCCTTGTAATATTTGTTTCCGTATTTGCCGGTTTTTCAGTGCTCCCCCTGAATCCTTCATGGGCCGGGGCAGGTCTGTCGACGGGATTGTTCTTCCTGGTGGCGATCATCTCGCTTGACGTCATCGGGATCATTATGGCGGGATGGAGCTCAAACAATAAGTACAGTGTGCTCGGAACGATGCGCTCGGCGGCGCAGCTGATCTCCTATGAAGTTCCCCTCGGCCTGTCCGTGATTTGCGTCTGCATTTTCTCGCAAACGCTGAATCTCCAGGAAATATCGTATCAGCAGGGCATTCTCTCCGCCACGCCGCAGTATCTTTTCGACATTTCCTCCCTGGGCATCGAAGTGAATAAAATCGGCGGATTCCTCGCCTGGAATGCTTTCCGGATGCCGCTCCTATTTTTTACATGGGTAATATTTTTCATCGCTTCCCTGGCGGAATGCAACCGTGCGCCGTTTGACCTGCCGGAAGCGGAATCGGAACTCATCGCGGGCTTTCACACGGAATATTCGGGTTTCAGGTTTGCCGTGATCATGCTCGGGGAATATGCAATGATGCTTTTGGTGAGTATATTGGGCACTGTTCTTTTTTTTGGAAGCTGGAATTCGCCCCTTCCCAATATCGGTTCCCTTGCCCTGGCGTCCTGGACAACCGGACAACCCGGCACGCTGGCGTGTTCGTTGTGGGGAATCTTTTGGCTGATGGGCAAATCGCTGTTCTTTGTTGCTGTGCAGATGTGGGTTCGATGGACCTACCCGCGGCTGAGAGTTGACCAATTGATGGCGGTAAGCTGGAAATATCTGACCCCTGTTCTCTTGTTATTGATCATCGTGCTTGCTTTCTGGAAAATCACATTCATGTAAAAAACAGCATGCGCAGATTCGGTTTACATATCGCCCTTCTCCTGCTCGCTTCCGTTTCCGCGCGGGGTCAAACCCTTATCGACAGTCTTGAATCCACGCTGAAAACGGACCTAGCCGATTCCAGCAGGATCGCCGTGTTGATCAACCTTTCGCGTGAGTATCAATACACCAACATCAACAAGAGCCGGGAGCTGGCGGAAAATGCGATCAGGCTTGCGGAGCAAACAAATCTTCCGGTCAGGAAAATACGCGCCTACCAGAACCTGGGCGCCCTGTACGCCATCAGCGGCGACTACAGCAGAGCCTTGCGTTACGACAACCTGGCCCTTGAAAACAGCATGGGGCAACGCGATAGCTCCAACATCACCATCGACTACAACAACGTAGCCAACGACTACTACGACCTGGGAGAATACGATGAGGCGTATTTCTTCTTTACTCAATCCTACCGCGTCGCCCGTGCTATTGATGATTCCCTGCGCATGGCCATTGCGCTTCACAACGTAGGCAGAGTCTTCAAAGAGCTCGGACAATACGACCGCGCGCTGGAGCACCTCAACCTCTCCCTCCAAATGAGCCATGACATCGAGGACATCGAGGGGGTGCCTTATTCGCTGGATGAGATCGGCGACGTGCTGCTGCGACAGGGCAAATACGATTCGGCCCTCAGTGTTCTCCTCCAATCCGTCAACCTGACCCGTCAGCAGAATGTGCTGGTTCTGGAACCCAGGACCCTCATCAAGCTGGCATCGGTGAACCTGCATTCGGGCAATTACGAAAATGCGCTTGCCTACTATGATACAACCTACAAGCTACATGAAAGAACCGGGAACCATTTCGGCATTGCGGAAGTAGAGCTTGGCCGCGGCCTCGTCTTTATGGAGCAGGGCCGATACGATGCCGCCATGCAATCCATCAACCGGAGCCTCATGCTGGCTAAGCAATCCAACGCACGTACGCTGGAGATCCGGGGTTACGAGACGCTTTCCACTCTTTACGAGCTGAAGAACGACTATAAAAAGTCCCTCGACTACTTCAAACAGTTCAAGCAGCTTGAAGACAGTCTCTTCAGCCAGGATATGCAGGAAAAGCTGCTGCGCGATCAAATCCGCTTTGAGACCGAAGACAAGGACACGGAGATCGCCGCCCTGAACGAGGAACGCGACCTGAAGGACGACACGATCAAGAAACAGGAGTTTATCCGCAACATACTCGTGGTGGTAATGGCGCTTAGCGTCATCCTACTGGCCACCGTTTACCGCAGCGGACAGCGCAGACGGCAGATCAACACGCTCCTGCTGCGGCACCAGCAGGAAATGGAAACGCGGAGCGAAGAGCTTGAGCGACTCAACCAGGTGAAGGATAAATTCTTCTCTATCATTTCCCACGACCTGCGCTCGCCGATCAACGCCCTGGCCGGACTGCTCGACCTGCTCGACAAGGGAGCCGTAAAACCGGAAGAGTTGCCGGGCCATGTCCATGAGCTGAAATCACGGTTCAACCATACGCGCACGCTGCTGAACAACCTCCTGGACTGGACCTTGCTTCAGATGGACAAGCTCAACCTGCAATCGGCCCGCATCGATCTCCATAAGATCGTGGAAGAGAACATTCAGCTGCTGGGCTCTGTGGCGAGCAAGCAAATAGAACTTTACAACGACATACCTCCGAACACATATGCGTTTGCCGATTCCAATACCGTGAACCTCGTCATCCGGAACCTGATGACGAACGCTATAAAATTCACCAACGACGGCGGCGAAGTACGGATCGATGCAGCCGACCGCGGGAACGAATGGCTGGTATCGGTTGTCGACAACGGAGTGGGGATGAACCGCGATGTCATCAAGATTCTTTTTGACAAAACCGCGCCGTACACCACACGGGGAACGGCGAATGAGAAGGGTACAGGCCTCGGTCTTATCCTCTGCAAGGAATTTGTGGAGAAGAACGGCGGCAAGATCTTTGTCGAAAGCGAGGAAGGTAAGGGCAGCAAGTTTTCCTTCACCCTTCCAAAGGTTCAATAATCGCCAGCTCTTCTTCTTCCCTGCCGATTCTTTCTTATTTTTGCCTCATTCGCAGTAATGAAAGAAAGCAAAGGGACATATTTCAGCGCTATTCTGAGTTCGGTCCGCTCCTCGAAAGAGGGGTTGCAGATAACCCTTTCGCATATCCTGCGGGCGGGTAAAAAACACAGCATCGTGCCGATCAGCGATCAGGCCTATTTTGCAAATACGGAAGGCATCTCCACTGTGCAGTATCCGCACCAGATGATTGCGGTTCCTGACAATGGCCGTTACCGCTTACACAACGAGATCGACGACTGCATCGTTTGCGACAAGTGCGCGAAGATCTGCCCGGTTGATTGCATCGAGATCGAGCCGGTGAGGGCGGTGGAAGAGTTCGGAAAGACTTCCGACGGCACGCCCAAAAGGATCTATGCGGCGCGGTTCGACATTGACATGGCCAAGTGCTGTTTCTGCGGCCTCTGCACCACGGTGTGTCCCACCGAATGCCTGACGATGACAAAAGTATTCGACTTCAGCGTCACCGATATCCGCGACCACACGTTCGCGTTTGCGGAGATGACGGCGCAGGAGATAGAAGAGAAGAAAAATCTCTTTGAGACCTATCAGAAAACCAAGGCTGGGGCGCAGCCGGCGGCGGCCCCGGAGGGGACAAAGCCCGCTCCCCAAACGCCGGGCGCGGGCGTTCCGAAGCAGCCCTTCAGGCCAAAGATCAAACCTCCAGGATCTAACCCGCCGACTCCATGACCGGCATCGACATACTTTTTTACATTTTGATGGGACTGGCCGCGGGCGCGGCCCTGGCCATCCTTTTCTCAAAAAATGTATTCAAGAGCGCCTTGTACCTTTTGGTCACCTTGCTTGCGCTGGCCGGGTTGTATGTGTTGGGCTATGCCGAGTTCGTGGCCGTCGCACAGATCCTGGTTTATGCGGGCGGCATCCTGGTCATCATCCTTTTCGGAATCATGCTGACTTCGAAAATTTCAGGGCACGCGCTGGCGGTGGGGCACAGGCATATCGCCAGTGGCGCAGCCGTTGGACTCGGCCTTTTCTTCCTGCTCGCGCGTTATGTGAAGCCATCGTCCGATCCCAACAATCTGGTGCCTGAAAATACGGGGGACATCGGACTAACGCTCTTCAGTGAATACTCGCTCCCGTTTGAAATTGCGGGACTGCTGCTGCTGATCGCGCTGGTCGGCGCCGCCGTCGTGACCGCCCACCTAAAACCTAAAGCGTAATGTTGCGAACCGACCTCCTGGTTTATCTCGGCGCCTTCCTGTTTTGCACAGGTCTCACCATCGCGATCATAAAGCGCAACGTGATCATGGTGTTGCTCGGCATCGAGCTGATGCTGAATGGGTCCAACGTCAATCTAATTGCGTTCAACCAGCAACACGGAGAGGCATTGCACGGCCACATATTCGCCCTCTTTGTCATCATCGTGGCGGTGAGCGAGGCGGCAATCGGACTGGCAATCATCCTGCGCGTCTACCGGTATTATCAGTCGTCTGTTCCCGATCAAATCTCCGACTTAAAGGATTAAGCCTTGCAACCGCCATCACCCCTTGTCATTCTTGCACTGCTTGCGCCGCTTGCATCCTTCGCGACCACGTCTCTCTTCAGCCGCGGGCGTCAAAAGCTCATTGCCGGGGCCTCGCTTTTTTTTATGTCCGCCGGCTGTCTCGGCGCCAGCGCGCTTCTTTGGCTTTACTGGGACCGTGGACCGATCCTGATCAACATTCACTGGTTTGCCACCGGAAGAAATACGTTCGACGCTAGCCTGGCGCTCTCAAATCAAAGCCTCGTGATGCTCGCGGTGGTATCATTTATTTCGCTTCTGGTTCACATCTTTTCACTGGAATACATGGCGGGAGACGCCGGATGGAAACGGTATTTCTCCATGCTTGGATTTTTCACCTTCGCGATGCAGGGGATCGTCTTAAGCGACAGCCTTCTCGTCCTCTTTGTTTTTTGGGAACTCGTGGGTTTTTCGTCTTATATGCTGATCGGCCACTGGAGCAGCAGACCGGAAGCGGGACGGGCGGCTATGAAAGCATTCATCATGAACCGGATCGGCGATGCGGGATTCCTCGTCGGATTGATGATCCTCTGGACGGCTTATGGCACCTTCAGTGTAAGCGGCATCCTTTCACTTCCGGATACTGCCTGGCAGACGGCGGCATCGCTCTGCATCTTCTGCGGAGTCATGGGAAAATCGGCGCAATTTCCCCTGTTCACCTGGTTGCCGGATGCCATGGAAGGCCCCACGCCGGTTTCAGCCCTGATCCATGCCGCCACTATGGTTGCCGCGGGTGTGTATCTCCTGGTCCGGTTGTTTCCCATCTTCACGGCCAACGCCCTTCTCGTGGTTGCCTTCACAGGAATGATCACGACCGTGCTAGGCGCACTTGCCGCCCTTTCGCAATACGACATCAAGAAGATCCTGGCGTACTCCACCGTTTCACAGCTGGGTTTAATGATCCTCGCCATCGGCATGGGAGTGGTGGATGCCGCACTGCTACACCTGCTCGTACACGCCTTCTTCAAGGCCTGCTTATTTCTTTCCGCCGGCGTGATCATTCATTCACTGCATCAGGCGCAACCTGCCCACCTGCATTTCGACGTACAGGACATCCGGAACATGGGAGGATTGAAAACGCAATTTCCCCTGGTGTTCATCACTTTTCTCGTCGGCGGAGCCTCCCTGTCAGGTATACCGTTTTTCTCCGGATTTCTTTCCAAGGAAGCCATTCTCACCGCCCTCTTTGTGCACACCGACATCACCTCGTGGATGATGCTGGCGGTGATTCTCGCCGTTTCTTTCTTAACGGTGCTCTATACGTTCCGGATGACGTGGTCCGTATTTTTCGGAAAGGCGAGAGCCGTTCAGTCGTTACAGGTTTCACCGACGGCATGGTCGATGCGCGCACCGGTGACCATCCTTGCAGCTTGTTCGCTATGGCTCATGGTGTCATGGAATCCGTTCGATTTTAAAGGCTGGATGCTCCGCCATCATGAGCCGTCACCCTCGTCTTTACCGCTGACGCTTTTTTCCATTCTCTGGGTACTGGCGGCGCTGCTAACAGCCTGGCTTCTTTTCCGAAAGGAAAACTTCAACACGAACAGCGTGCTGAGGAACGCCTTTTTCGCAGACAAGGTTTACGGTTGGCTGCTGCAGAAGACAATAAAAGGAACGAGCACCGCGGTAACCTTTCTTGACCGCAGGGTGATTGACGGTGGACTTCACGGAATCGCCTACGTTCAGGTGATCTGCAGCCATATCGTTGCCGGGGTCGATCATGTGATCATCGATGGCGCCGTAAAGGGAATTGCGACGCTGGCGCGACTGACCGGTAGAATAACCCGATCATTTCAGGGCGGAAATATCCAGCTTTATATTTTCTGGGCGGTATTCGCAATCATTATTTTTATAATTTCGTCCATTAAATAGCCGGAGTATTGCGAATTCACTGCGGCAAGGCAAAGGCGGAGAATGCAGCTGATTTTTGACGTAAAGGTTTGCTTCTTTGCGTCCTGGTTCCCGCCGGGGGCCGCGCGTTCAGCGCCCCGGCTGAAACCTGAACGCATAACTCCGTTGAAATAAAAAGCAGTGCAAACGCCCGCGACCTCTTAAAGCCCGATGCAGCAATATCTACTTTCAAGCCTGATCTTCACACCCCTCCTTGCAGCGCTCATTGCCCTCTTTATCCCGTCGTCGGCCCCGAAATATTTCAGGGTCCTTTTCCTGATCGCCAGCCTCATCCAGATCTTGTTCCTCGCGCAACTTATTGCGGCGTATCAGCCGTCCGTCTCCCTCCAGTTCGTCGAACAGAAGCCGTGGATATCGTTGGACCTGGGCAGCTGGGGGATCTTGAAAGCCGAATATTTTGTCGCAATCGATGGATTAAACTTTACCCTTGTAAGCTTGTCAGTATTCATCATGCTGATTGCAGGTCTCTCTTCCTGGTCGATCACTGAGAATGTAAAGGGATATTTTGTTCTTTTGCTCATTCTCAACGCGGCTATCATCGGGACGTTTACAGCGCTTGACTTCCTTCTCTTCTACCTGTTCTTCGAATTCATGCTCCTGCCTATGTTCTTCCTCATCGGAATATGGGGAGGACCGAGGAGGGAATACGCGTCGATCAAATTTTTCCTTTACACGCTGCTGGGATCCATTCTGATCCTTGTTGTGATGATTGGGTTATACCTTTCGGTGGAGGACCCGAATCATCCCGGCGTCATCGTCCACACCTTCAATCTGCTTCACATGAGCGATCCCGGGAATTTCATCGGGGGCGCCATCTTCGATCCGTCGAAGCCATGGATGATCGGTTCGATGGATGCCCGGCAGTGGGGATTTCTCCTTCTCTTTATCGGATTTGCCATCAAGCTGCCAATGGTTCCGTTCCACACCTGGTTGCCTGACGCGCACGTCGAGGCTCCGACTCCCGTGTCGGTTATATTAGCGGCCCTGTTGCTGAAGATCGGAGGCTACGGCCTTATCCGCATCGCATTTCCTCTCTTTCCGGAAGCTGCGCTTGCCTTCAGCTGGCTCATCGCGCTGTTCGGAGTGATATCCATCATTTACGGTGCCCTGAACGCCATGGCCAGCGCGGACCTGAAAAGGTTGATCGCTTACTCTTCCGTCTCTCATATGGGCTTTGTGCTTCTGGGTCTGGCTTCCATGACAACGGAGGGGATAACAGGCTCTGTTTACCAGATGTTCAGCCATGGAATCATTTCAGCCTTGCTGTTCCTGATCGCCGGCGTTATCTCCGATCGCACGCACGACCGGATGATCGATCATTATTCGGGGCTTGCCACGAAAATGCCGGCGTATTTTTCCATCGTGCTGACCGGCTTCTTTGCGTCCATGGGCCTCCCCGGCTTTTCGGGATTTATTGCCGAGATCATGGTTTTTCTCGGAGCGTTTAAATCGAATTCCGCGAATGGACTTATCCATGAAAGTTATGCCATCATCAGCACGCTGGGTTTGATCCTCGGGGCAGGGTACTTTCTATGGACGATTCAACGAATGTTTTTTGGTCCCCTCGATGTCAAAGGAGAAGGGCAGCTGGAAAAACTCACCCCGCTCACGCCGCGCGAATTTATCGTGATGGTCCCCCTTTGCGCAGGGGCGCTCGTCTTCGGCATTTTTCCTCAGCTGATCCTTGACCGGATCAACCCGTTTACCGAGCATTTTGTGAAAGTGGTACTCGATACGGGAAAACAATTGACCTCTAACCTCTAGAACTGGTGCAAAGTCTGAATGAACAACTAACCGGCATAACTGATAGCTTGTCTTTGGTTATTCCCGAGCTGATTCTTTCAGGCGCCATTCTGCTTATTCTTATTATCGGGCTGTTCGGCAGCAAAAGCAACGGATTGTTCCTTACGATCACCCTTGCTGCCGCCTGCGGCTCGTTTATTTTGATGCTGCCGACGACTCCCAGGCCCGACGCCGTGTTGCTCAACGGCTTGCTTCACCGGGAAGGACTTGGCTCGTTTATGA
>DASVOT010000477.1:0-4689 GCA_036383235.1 Chryseosolibacter sp. | reverse complement strand
CGGCTCAAACAGCAGGATTTCAGCTTCCTGTTCCGCCACCGGCCGGTGCTGCGTGTTTCTCGGCACGATGATAAATTCGCCTTCGCCGACCTCAACTGTCTTATCCCGGAATTCCATTTTTAATAAACCGCTGACTACAAGGAACATTTCATCTTCGTGGTCGTGCTGGTGCCAGATGAACGCTCCTTTCAGTTTTACGGCCTTGACCTGCTGACCGTTCAGCTCGCCAATGATTTTCGGGTTCCAATAGTCGGAGAAGGTTCCCAGCTTTTGCCTGATATTCACTTTTTCTATTGTCATACCAAAAAACGGTTTTGAGTTCGGGTATACTTAAAACGCTTTTCCTGCCATTTGGTTGGCATGCCACGATGGCTTTAAGACATTGTTCTGCTTAAAGGTGCGAGTATCCTGAGCCAGTCCTTGTCCAATTTCACCGTTTGCTGAAGAACACCGGAAAGCTCCGGCGCGGGCAGGCCGCTTTTAAAATTTTGCGGCGACACAAATATGCGGGCCTCATCCCAAAGGTCTGCCTTTATAAAACTGCTGAGGATTTGTGCGCCACCTTCCACAATTACAGACTGGATCTGCCGCCGGTATAGATCCTGGATCAGCAGCTGAAGAAAGTTCTCGGGCCGCAAAGAGACAAACACGAGGTTTTCATGCGTTTCGTTTTTGACAAGATTATAACAGATTGTCATTTGCCTGCGATTGAAAAGATTTTGGTTCGGTCCGAGCTTCAGGTACCGGTCGATGACAATGCGAACCGGGTTCCTTCCGCTCCAGTCCCTTACGTTAAGGTTTGGATTGTCATGCCATGCTGTTCCCGATCCCACCAGCACGGCATCTTCCTCCGATCTCCATTTGTGTACCAGCTGCCTGGAATAGTCGTCACTGATCCAACGCGAGTCGTTGTTTTGCCCGGCAATAAATCCATCGGAAGTCTCCGCCCACTTCAGAATTATATGTGGTCGTTTTTTTTCCATATAAGTAAAGAACCGGTTATTCAATTGCTTCGCTTCTGCGGAAAGGACATTCTCGATTACGGTTATGCCCGCGTCGCGTAACCGTTTTATGCCCCGCCCGGCTACAAGAGGGTTGATGTCCTGACTGGCAATGACGACTTTTGGCAGCCCATGCCGGATGATAAGGTCTGCGCACGGCGGTGTTTTTCCCGTGTGCGAGCACGGTTCAAGCGTCACATAGAGGGTGCTCTCTTTCAGGATATTTTTGTCGTCGACCGAATTAATGGCATTTACTTCCGCATGCGGTTGCCCGTATTTCCGGTGCCATCCTTCGCCGATGATCCTTCCGTCGTGAATAATAACACACCCCACCAATGGATTCGGGCTCACATTGCCGGTACCGTTGGCTGCCAGCTCGAGGGCACGCCTCATGTAAAGTTCGTGCGAATGGTTAATGGGGAAATCCATCCAGCGCTCAAACTTTTTTAGCTCCATAAATTAAATTGGCTAAAATTTAATGACTTTTCACCACAATTCTTCTCCTTTGCAAAAATCCCGTCGTACACGCTGTCTTTTTTTTCACAACGTCCATGAAGAATTCCAAAGCGCTCTTCCAGGAGATCGTGTCGCGTATAAACCTGAAGGAAAGCCGGGAGGAAATTCATGCCATCGTCTACATCCTTTTGAAAAAGTTTTTTGGCATCTCGAGAACGGACGTCATGACCGGACAAACGGTCTCTTACCCTCCGGAAGTAGCCGGCCGGCTGGATAAAGCGATCGGAAGGATAAACAACCAGGAGCCGGTACAGTATGTGGTGGGCGAACAACCTTTTTTCGGACGAACCTTCCAGGTAAATGCGTCGGTACTGATCCCGCGGGGCGAAACAGAAGAACTGATTCGCGTAGTGCTGGCTTACAAGTACAGCTTGCTTTCAAAAAAAAATTTTCCGTCTCCATTCAGGATACTCGACGTAGGTACGGGAAGCGGTTGCATTGCCATTACATTATCCCTTGACATCGACGAGGCCGAGGTCTACGGCACCGACATCAGCAACGCCGCGCTTTCCGTTGCATCGGAGAACGCCGCGATGCTGAATGCGCGGGTTAATTTCCTTGAACACAACATTCTGAGGGAGAAAATTCCGTTTCGAGATCTCGACGTCGTCGTCAGCAATCCGCCCTACGTAATGACCGCAGAGAAGGCTTCCATGCAGGCGAACGTCACCGATTTTGAACCACATCTGGCCTTGTTTGTTCCCGATGATGACCCTCTTGTTTTTTACAGGGAAATCGCCAGGCAGGCAAAACAGGTCCTGAAACCGGGCGGCATGCTTGCGGTGGAAATCAATGAAAAATTTGCGAAGGAGGTGTCGGACCTCTTTCTTGCGGAAGGGTTCGACAACGTGCAGGCCGGGAAAGACATCGCCGGCAAGGATCGGGTGGTGAGCGGCCTGAAGCGCGGCGACCTGCGGGCAGACGCTCCGAAACGGATACAGGGTTCCTGAGAAAGATATTTACTGGGTAAAAATTTGTAGGTTGAAACATGAATGTCTCCATCATCGGATCCGGCAATCTTGCGTGGCATCTGGCGCCGGCACTCGACAACACGGATTTTCCTGTCAAAGAAGTTTACAGCCGGAATCAGAAGAATGCAAAAGCACTCGCGGAGCGACTCTATCACGGCGAGGCGATGGACTCGCTTGATTTTTCTTCGAGTCCCTCCTCGATATTTATTATCGCCGTTTCCGACGACGTGATCGCGGATGTTGTGGCGCAGCTCGTACTTCCACGGGATGCGATTCTCATTCATACCTCCGGAGCCCAGCCGTTGGATATCCTCGTGCCGGCTGCAACGGCCAGGATAGGTGTTTTCTATCCGTTGCAGAGTTTCACGAAAAACAGAAAGATCGACTTCCGGGAAATCCCTTTTTTCATCGAGAGTGATGACGCTGAAACAGAAGGCATACTGGTCAGGATGGCGAAAGCGCTGAGCCGGAATGTCCATAAAATATCCGCCGGCCAGCGCCTGGCGCTGCATGTGGCGGCTGTTTTTGCCTCCAACTTCACCAATCACATGATTGCCGTTTCCAGGGATATTATGAAAGAAAGCGAGCTTGACTTTGAGTGGATGAAGCCCCTGGTTGCCGAAACCATCAGCAAATGCCTGGCCCTCGGCCCCGACAAAGCGCAAACGGGCCCCGCCAGACGCGGCGACCTCGAAATCCTGGACAAACACATGGAGTTCCTGCGTCACGATGAGGCGCTCTCGGAGATTTACAAGGTGATCAGCCAGCATCTCCTCGACCGCTATCAGGAATGATCCGGTTGTCAAAAGCCGACCGCAGAATGGCGGATGCTTTTTTAGTATTCAGGAAGCGCTAACTTTGCGCTGCAAAACGACACGCTATGATCGAGAAAATAATTCGCCGGCCGCGGAGAAACCGGAAAAGCCAGGTCATCAGGGACATGGTGGAGGAAACAAGCGTCACAACGCACGACCTCATTTTCCCGATTTTTGTCATCGACGGCAGGAACAGAAAAACCGAAGTGGCCTCCATGCCCGGCATCTTCAGATTTTCTCCCGACCTCATCCTGCAGGAAATTGAAGAGTGCATGAACCTCGGCATTCGCGCGTTCGATATCTTTCCCGCAGTAGAAGACCAGTACAAAGATCAGACCGCCACCAAAAGCTATGATCCCGGTTTCTTTTACCTGAGAGCATTACGGGAGATAAAGAAACAGTTTCCTGAAGCCTGTATCATGACGGATGTGGCGATGGATCCTTACAGCACCGATGGTCATGACGGCCTCGTCAAAGAGGGAAAGATCCTCAACGACGAGACGCTTGAGATCCTGGGTAGAATGGCACTCGCACAGGCACAAACCGGTATCGATATTGTGGGACCCTCCGATATGATGGACGGACGGGTAGGCCATATTCGCAAAGTCCTCGACGAAAACGGTTTTACCGAAGTGGCGATTATGAGCTATACGGCAAAATATGCGAGCGCTTTTTACAATCCGTTCCGCGACGCATTGGCATCTGCGCCGAAGTTCGGGGACAAGAAAACGTATCAGATGAATCCCGCTAACCGCAGGGAAGCGTTGATCGAAGCGGAACTCGACACAGCTGAAGGTGCGGATATGCTGATGGTGAAGCCTGCTCTGGCCTACCTCGATATCATCCGCCTTCTGAAAGATCATTCTTCCTTGCCCATCGCCGCCTACAACGTGAGCGGAGAGTATTCAATGATCAAAGCTGCGAGTCAAAAAGGGTGGCTTGATGGCGACAGGGTCATGCACGAAACCCTTCTCAGTATAAAACGGGCAGGGGCCGATATCATCCTTTCCTACTTTGCGAAGGAATTTGCCCGATTGAAAAAATAGCAAAGCCATTCAACCGCGAACGCGAGCAGAAGACCGTCAGTGGAGTTGTGCGATGGGAAATGCCAGAGCAAGAAGCATTGGTGGTTATTGCCGGTGACATTCACGCCTGCTCGTGCTTGTTATGTAATACTATCCTGAGAGCAAAACCGATTCCCTGATGAGAAGACCTTATTGTGTCTCCCGGCATTGGGGACCCCGGTGCAATTTTAAAAGCTAACATTCGTTCACTACGCGTATTCAGTATTTTATCCTGTATAAGAAGCGCTTTTTTCCGACGAAATCCCGCATTACATTTTCCGGCTGTTTTTTACTTTTCCATGGAATGACTAATTTCATATTG
>DASVOT010000476.1:0-2790 GCA_036383235.1 Chryseosolibacter sp. | reverse complement strand
ATTCCTGACAACTACCCTTGCTGTTTGCTCAAAGTCACGCGAAACGTATCGGATCATGTAGATGCCCGCTGTCAGCTTGTTCTTTAATACGATGGTGCTACCGGTTTGGCTGACCAGGTCGTTGAAGACTTCCGAATTGAGTTGATCCATAAGAATTACTCGGTCCGATTCTGCAGGGCTGAAATTTGTTCTGAATGAAATCGCGTTACCTGATGAAGGATTCGGATACACAACAAGTTTTCTCGAGCCAATCACCTTGACCGCCCTTACACCAAAATATTCGAAGGACTCGTCCAGATCCACCGCCTTCAACCTGTAATAGCTAAGGCCTGACAAGGGCGCCTCGTCCACAAATGCATATTGACTTTCAATGCCATAGATGTTGGAACCCTGACCAGGCACCTCTCCAATCTCTTCAAATGTGAGTCCGTCGGTGGAACGCTGAATGACAAACTTGTAGAAGTTCTCCTCCACAGCAGTCGCCCAGTCAAGTTTGACCTTCTCACCGTCAAGCGCCGTTCGGAAAAAGAGCAGCTTCACCGGAAGGGTGGAATTAAATCCTCCCTGGTCAAAACCCGTAGGACCTGTAAACCCTCCCGCGGGCTCGCAATACGGTTGCCCGTTATAGGGACATTGCCCGGAGTTGGTCCCGCCGCAATCATTACATGCTCCGGCACCTTTCATGACTTCGACACCGCAAATAGTCAGCCGGTCCGTACCGGTAGAGGCGACGTCCACCGTCCCACCCGAGCGAACGATAAGGTTATAAGGACATCCGGAGGAACTTCCAAGCGCGAGCTTTCCTGAAATAGAGAGGGTCCCTCCGTTATTCACGACGATACTGCTGTTTATTGTGGGACTGGCCGTAACGTTTAGCGTTCCGTAAACTTCGATGGTGGTACCCGTCCAGGTATCGCCATTATCATTGAAAACTACGGTGAAGCCCGCCGGTATGATGAGCGTGGTTTTCCCGGTTGCGTTTCCCCCCTCCGAGCAGACGATGCCGGCTCCATTTGTGGGCCAGTTGAGGGGGCTTGTTCCGGTAACCGTGCAGGTCTGAGCATAGGACAGCGTGCCTGCAAGCAGGAAAAGAATCAAAGTGGGGACCTTGTACATAAAAAAAACCTTCAGACCACAGTAGGCACAACAGGTGTACCAAATTTAGCAAAAATCAAGAAAAATGACAACTGATAGCTTCAAATACTTAGGGAAACCCTTAGGGAATTAGGGCGCGATTCCCTCATAAAATGCCCATAATGAGCCTCCGTGCGCTATAGGATGCAATACGAGGGCATTGACCTGCTTTATACCAGGACTCGGGAACAACGGGGGGTTGGAAGTAAGATCAGGTGTAAAATCTTCTTTTTTGGAATATAAAGTGCCGAATTGGGAATCGCTCTATATCGGCGCCAAATCGTGTCGCGCCGGGCCAAGGCAGAACGGTTTTCTAGGAGGCGTTTTTTACGAATGACTATTATGCCATCTTTGGCGCATCATCTTTTTTGGGAAAACCATGATGGAAAACTTGACTATCGATCACACCGGCGGTATCGTTACGATTGCGATCTCGCGGCCGGAAGCGTTGAACGCGCTGAACCTGAAAACACTTTCAGAGCTTATTACCGTGTTGCAGCAAACCTATGAGCAACCGGATTACAAGGGGATCATTTTGACGGGTGACGGCGATAAAGCCTTCGTCGCAGGGGCTGATATCAAGGAGCTTTCGGCGCTGACAAGGGAGCAGGCTTTGGCGTTCGCACAGAACGGCCAGCGTCTGTTCAAGCTCATCGAGGATTGCCCCAAGCCGATCATCGCCGCGGTGAACGGCTACGCCCTGGGCGGAGGTTGTGAGCTGGCGATGGCGTGTCATATCCGACTCGCATCTGACGATGCGAAGTTTGGCCAGCCGGAAGTGAACCTGGGAATCATACCGGGGTATGGCGGCACTCAGCGGCTTACGCAGCTGGTGGGACGCGGCAAAGCCCTGGAGATGATGCTGACCGGCGACATGATCTCCGCGCAGGAAGCAAAGCAAATCGGCCTGGTTAACCATGTTGTCGCGAAGGAGGAATTGATCGGCGTGGCCGGCAAGATGATGGGCCGTATTTTAAGCAAAGGACCGGTGGCCGTAGCAAACATCATTAAGAGCGTAAACGCCGGTTTTAATTTTGAGCGCGCCGGATACGAAGCGGAAGCGGAAAATTTTGCAGTTTGCACCACCACGCTCGATTTCAAGGAGGGTACGAATGCATTTATTGAAAAAAGACAGCCCCGGTTCAGAGGGGAATGACGACGCGATGAAAGAAACAGCCACCCCTATCGCATCTTAAAATGGGTAAGATCCAGCGTCTTGCCGGGGAAACGGTTTTATACGGGCTTGGCAGTATTTTGCCGAGATTCCTCAGTTTCCTTCTTGTGCGCCTGCATACCCAGGTGTTCGCGCCGGAGGAGTACGGCGTTATCACGAGCCTGTATGCATGGGTCGCTGTCGTCAATATTGTTTTCATTTTTGGAATGGAAACGGCATATTTCCGTTTTGCAAGCCGTCCGGGTGCGGATGAGAACCGGGTGTTTAAGCTGGCACAAACCGTGGTCATCGTCGTCAGCTCCGCGCTCTCCTTGCTGTTCATCGCACTTGCCGGTCCAATAGCCGACACGTTACAGGCGTCCGGCAGAACCGATCTGGTCGCCTGGCTGATCCTGATCATGTTCATTGACGCCATCGCCGCCATTCCTTTCGCGCGGCTCAGGCTGCAAAAAAAAGCCTCGCGCTTTGCCGTTGGCAAGCTC
>DASVOT010000475.1:0-4736 GCA_036383235.1 Chryseosolibacter sp. | reverse complement strand
ATCGCTTCGAGGTCTGGTGTGGCTTCGATATCAACGGTTATCAGGAACCCGGCTGGAGCGAGAAAGCGGTCCGTGAACTCGAGCGCTGCTACAAAGCGGGGGCCCGCGGCGTGGGAGAGCTCAGCGATAAAGGAATGGGGTTGCGTTATGCGGGCGGGTTCGGACCGCATTTCAATGATCCGGTCCTGAGGCCGCTGCTGAAAAAATGCGCCGAGCTGAAGATGCCGGTCAATGTCCACGTGGCGGAGCCATACTGGATGTACCTGCCTATGGACTCCACCAATGACGGCCTGGTCAATGCCTACACCTGGCGCATTGATCTGACCAAGCCTGGAATCTACAACCATGAGCAGCTGATTCAGACGCTCGGGGAGGCCGTGCGCGACAACCCGGCGACGACTGTCATCGCCTGTCACTATGCTAATTGCGAGTACGACCTCTCTGTTTTGGGAGCGTTGCTGGACAAATATCCAAACCTTTACGCCGATGCCTCCGCGCGCTTCGGAGAAACTTCGGCGATCCCGAGATACATGGCGGGCTTTTATAAAAAATATCAGGGCAGGCTTCTATACGGCACCGATAATACGCCGGAGCCTGGCATGTATGGCATCACGTTCCGGATCCTGGAAACACGCGATGAGCATTTTTATTACTATTACTTTTATCACTGGCCTTCGCACGGATTTGGACTCAAAGACAACATCCTGAAAAAGGTCTATCAGCGCAACGCGCAGAAGATCCTGAAGCGGTAGCCCGCGTCGCGAGGGCGACGAGTACCCGGTGGGTTGCGATCGGCGAACAGTGTGACGGGTGATCAGTAGTGACCGGACGCTACGGAAGCCCCGCTCTGGATCGCCTGCCGGGAAGGCATTTCCCTCGGGATCCGGTTTTTAAGATCGCCGAGCCATGGCCATAGTTTTTGTTGATTAAGATCAACTTCCACCACCGCTACCGATTTATCTTCCTTTGCCTGCTTCAGCACATTTCCTTCCAGATCGAAGATAGCGGAGATCATATCGTACGTTGACGAAACGAGGTAAACCTGGTTTTCAATGGCCCTTGCTTTTGCCAGTGTGAGGTCACCGCCCCATATGGGAAGGAAGATCACTTCCGCTCCTTGTTGCGCCAGCGCCCGGGCGGGCTCCGGGAAGGTGACGTCCCAGCAAATCATGATGCCCACGCGTCCGAAATCTGTCTCAAAGACAGGAAACGAGCTGCCAGGCGTTACGCCTCCGTCGATTTCTTCTCTCGGCAGGCTTGTCTTGCGATATCTTCCCGCAAGGTGTCCGTTGCGGTCAATGAGCACCGCTGTGTTATAAACGACGTCTCCTTCTTTTTCGAGGAGGCCGGCAACGATGTAGAGGTGATTTCTTTTTGCCACTTCACCCAGGTATTTTGTCGTCGGCCCGGGGACAGGCTCGCTGCCGGAGATATAATCCTCCTGCGTCCCCACGATGGTGGTGCCTTCCGGAAGACATACGATATCCGCTTTCTGCTTTCCAGCCTGGTCGACCAGGGCTGCGAAGGCTGCGAGGTTTTCACCGGCAGACCGGCTGTTCCTGGGACGGTGGTTAATGGTTGCGAGCCTGACCATCCGCGGTTGGGGAGGAGCGGTCTTGTCGAACGACGTGGCGCCGAAGTTCACGGCACCGTCGCCATCCCAGCGGTAGCTCAGCTCGATTCGTGCAGTCCGCGCGCCGGCAGGGGCCAGGTAGGATTGCTCGATAACACGCCACCCGTTTTTATCTTTGTCTGGCAGCGTTGCGGGGTATTCCCTGAAGCCGACGATCTCTCCCGACGCGTCCTGCCAGATAACCCGTGCAAGAATGCTCCGGGCAGGTTCATCCACCTTGGTCGATTTGTAATGCGTCCGGAATTCATAGTACTGACCGGCCTCGGCGTCCGCGATCTTAAACCAGCAGCCGGATGCATAGTCCTTCCCGTTGCCTGCGAGGCGCAGGGTTGGTTTACCGTCAAAGGTGACGTCGTTATCCACACCGGATAGGGGAGCGATCTCCTGGCGCTGACTTTCAAATTTCCATCCTGCATCCTGGCCCTGCGAGGGCAGGCTGAGAGACGAAACGATCAAAAACGCAAATACAGCTGTCCATGCGAGCTGCCCTGTTACCTGCCGCGACTTCTTGTTCTCCATATGAGTTATGTTGCATTACCTGAAAAAGAAAATTGACGTCCTTCCGATAATAAATTGACGACCGGTCGGATTAATTAAACCAAATTTACCAAATTAGGAGGTAAGGAAGCTGGATTTCCGCTTGTGAAATACAAAAATATTCTGCTATGCAAGAAGGATTGAAAGGACAGGTCGCAGTGGTAACAGGCGGCGCGGCAGGGCTCGGTCTTTCCATTGCGAAAGAACTGTCGTCCGAGGGCGCAAAGGTGGCGTTGATAGACAAAGATCAGGCCGCGCTCGCAAGCCTGAGAGGTTCCTTTCCCTTCGAGCCCTACGCGGTGGACATTACTTCGGAAGAGCAGGTCAAAAGCGCCATTGCAGACATCGGCCGCCGCTTCGGAACGATAGACATCCTCGTCAACAGTGCCGGCATCACAGGGGTCACCAATATAAAATCGCACGAAACGCGCACGGAAGATATCCGCAAAGTTTTCGATATCAATTTCATGGGCTCCTATTTTACGTCGAAGTATGTTCTTCCCATCATGCTGGAACATGGTTATGGCCGTGTTCTTCACATCGCCTCCATCGCAGGGAAGGAGGGCAATGCGGGGATGCTGGCGTATTCGTCGTCGAAGGCCGCTGTGATCGGGATGACGAAGGTTCAGGGAAAGGAGTACGCGGGCACCGGCATCACGGTGAATGCGCTGGCCCCTGCCGTTGTTCAGACGGCGCTGGTCGACGCGATGCCGCCCGAGCAGGTGAAGTACATGACCGACAAGATTCCCATGAAGAGGTGCGGCACGCTGGAAGAGGTGGCGGGAATCGCGCTTTACATCGTCTCACCCCGCAACAGTTTCAGCACGGGCTTCACGTTCGATCTTTCCGGGGGGAGGGCGACCTATTGAATGTCGAATGAAGAATGAAGGATCTTGACAAAATGAAGTTCGCCGGTAAGCAATAACATCAGCACGTTACATATGAGCACGTCAACAAATCAGCCGATCGACACGAAAGAGATACCCGTAGGCGTGGTAGGCCTGGGCCTCATGGGCTGCAGCATTTCCACCTGCCTGTTGATAGCAGGGCATCCCGTTGTGGCGATCGCACCCATCGAACTGGATCTTGAGCATGCGGAAAAAAGGATCCGGGCGCACCTGACAAAATCCAGGGAAGAAGGGCTGACGGATAAGACGCCTGACGCACTGTTCCGGAATATTGTCATCACGATGGATTATGCTGCGCTCGCCAATTGCGCCCTCGCCATTGAATGCACCATCGAGGACGAGCGCATCAAGAAATCGGTTTATGAAAAGATCGAGGCGGTGATCAGGCCTGATGCGCTGCTGACCAGCAACACATCGGCCATCCCCATCAGCATCCTTCAGAAGTTGACAAAGCATCCAGAGCGGTTCTTCGGCCTCCATTGGGCTGAACCTTCGCACACGACCCGGTTCCTGGAGATCATATGCGGGGATCTCAGCGATGTGAAGAGGGGTGAATACCTCTATGAACTTTCCCATAAATGGGGAAAGGAACCGACCCTCGTCAGGAAAGACATCCGCGGTTTTATTGCCAACAGGCTCATGTATTCCATGTACCGCGAGGCGATCTGGCTGGTGGAGAACGGTTACGCCACGGTGGAAGACGTCGATCGCGCCTGCCGCAACAACACAGGATACTTCATGACCATTGCCGGCGTATTCAGGTGGATGGACCTTACCGGTGTTCCCGCCTATCACACCGTCATGAAAGACCTCAATCGCACGCTGAATAATTCAACTGAAGTTCCCAAGCTGATCGACGACATCGTAAAAGCCGGGGGCAAGGGCGTGGCGAATGCGCATGGCTTTTATTCCTATACGCCGGAAGAGGCGAAGTTGTGGGAGGAGACTTTCAAGGAATTCAGCTACGAGATCCGGAAACTTGCGCTGCGGTATCCGGCTGACGTGGTGAAGAAGAAGTTGAAGGGGAAGAAATAAAGGGTTGGAGAAGGAAATCCGCTTGTCTCGGTTTGCCATTGTAAGATGATAAAAATGAAATCATTGATGTCGCGGGTATCGATCCTTTCCGCGTTCTACCTGATTCTCGGCGTTTCCGCCGCGGCGCAACCGGCGCTTGAGCCGGCGGCGCTTACGTGCGAGTACCTGTCCAACCCGTTGGGTATCGACGCGAAGAAACCCGTGTTCAGCTGGAAGTTTACTGCGCGGGGAAAAAATGAAAAGCAGGCGGCGTACGAATTGATCGTTAGTGACGGGGAGGCCTCGATCCGCGCGGGAAAGGGAAACACCTGGAGCACCGGCAGGATCGAATCCGATCAGAACGTCAATATCGTTTACGAAGGCGCCGACCTGCGATCCTTCACCAGGTATTTCTGGCGCGTAAGGGTTTATAACGATAGGGGTATTGCTTCCGCATGGAGCGATCCCGCCTGGTTTGAAACCGCCATGATGGATCCAGCCGACTGGCAGGCGAAATGGGTTGGTGATGGAAGCGCGAACCCGGCAAAGGATGAGGATTATTTCCGCGAGGACCGGATGCCGTTGTTCAGGAAACAATTTACGGCCGCACAAAAAATTGCATCCGCGCGCCTGTACATTTCCGG
>DASVOT010000474.1:0-4610 GCA_036383235.1 Chryseosolibacter sp. | reverse complement strand
GTTGTCAGATGAAGGTCTTTCAAGCCTGGGACATTTACCAGGCGCCTGATCAGTTGCATGAGGTCGGTTCTGACGAATGGCTCGCCTCCCGTGAGCCTGACTTTCGAAACGCCCATCTCCGCCATCACGGTGACGACCCTGACGATCTCTTCGAAGGTGAGCAACTCCTTTTTCGGCATGTAATGGATGCCTTCTTCCGGCATACAGTAAAAGCAACGAAGGTTGCACCTGTCTGTTACGGCAAGCCGGAGGTAGTTTACGGGCCGTCCATGGTTATCGTATAAGGTTGCCAAAGGATTTCGCTGGTCGGATTCTTATATAATCTTTATTTTTGTAATAAAAATACGGAAGATGAAGTCATTTCCGCACTTAATTCCTTAAAATCATTAACCGGATCGCTGATGGGAAGATACGTTATCAAGGCTTTTGGGGTCACTAAAGAGATCCTGGGTGCACGGGAGACCGAGTTGGTGGTGGCTGGCGAAACCGTTCACGATCTCAGGCGTGCCCTGATCGACCGCTACCCGTCGCTGAAAGACATCCGGTCGCTGATGATCGCAGTGAACAACAGCTATGCGGAAGACAACCTCGCCATCGGCGAATCCGACGAGATTGCGCTCATCCCGCCCGTCAGCGGCGGATAGGGAAAAGGATTTCGCCCGCTGGCCGGGCGGGCACGATTCTTAACGAAAGAAAAAATACAAGGACGGCAAATTCCTCCTTGATATTTGGAATTTATATCGCTAGATTTATTCATTCTCATTTTTACCGCAATCAACCGAGCAAATGATTAAAATCACGGAAAAACCAATTGATGTACAGAAGGTCATCGATACGGCATCCTCCCTGGGGGCGGGTGCCGTAAATGTTTTTGTCGGTACAGTGCGCAATACTGCTCATTCCAAGAATGTATTGTGGCTGGAGTATGAAGCTTACGAGGCCATGGCTGTGGCGGAGATCAAAAAAATCATAGAAGAAGCTTCCCGTCGATGGGGCTTGTTGGGGTGGGCGGTCAGCCATCGGGTCGGCACGCTGAAACCTGGCGAGGTTTCAGTGGTAATTGCCGTATCGACCCCTCATCGAAAGGACTCATTTGCAGCTTGCCAGTATATCATCGATAACCTGAAAGAAAAGGCTCCCATCTGGAAAAAAGAGGTGTTTGAAGATGGCGAGGAATGGATTTCCGCCAGTCCGGCGGGTGCGGTGGTTCAGAATTGATCTGCCGGCATTACGAAGTATTATCGGGGGCTGCCAGCCCCTTTTTTTTGCGTTATGTCGTACGGAAGATTGAATCGTCGCCTTTGATAGGCCATCGTCTCGTTGCAGCGTGTCGCCCGGCGGTTTCCATGGCTCTGTGGATAAAACGCAACGGATGATCAGTCGTGGATCGGACCCCCGCAGTGGGGACATCTCTTCGGTTTGGATTTCTTGCCGTTCTTCTGCAGATGTTCGGTCAGCCCCGAGGAGAGGATACCAGCCGGAAGGGCGAACAATCCAATGCCCAGCACCGAGATCATTCCCCCGAGGACTTTCCCCAGGGCTGTCATGGGAAGCATATCTCCATAGCCCACCGTGGTAAGCGTTTCAATTCCCCACCACATGCTGGCCGGAATGCTTGAAAATACTTTGGGCTGGGCATCATGTTCAACGTAAAACATCAGCGTGGAAATGATGATCAGCAGAAATCCGATGAACATCACGCTCAGGTAGATCTGCTCTTTCCGTTCGCGCAATACGGTTTGTATGAGATTGAGCGCTTTCAGATAGCGCGCGACCTTCAGCAGCCGGAACAATCGGAACAGGCGGATCATCCGGATGAAGATGAGATCGAACGGCAGGTAAGCCACGATGAACGTCAGGTAGAACGGCAGAATGGCCAGGAGGTCAATTATGGCCATGGTGGAACCCATGTAGCGTAGCCTGCCCGTTGCGCCCTTCATGTATTTTGGGTTTTCAACGCACGACCAAAGGCGCAGGCCATATTCCACGGTGAATATCAGCACGGAGAAAAATTCCAGCGAAACGAAGATGTGTCCGTACCGGCTGTTGATCTCTTGTTCCGACTCCAATATGAGGATGAGCATATTCAGGAAGATCAGCAACAGCAGACCTGCCTCGAGGAGGCGCGCAACGGGTGTGCCGGAATCAAGCGGGTTCAACAGGTTGTAGACCTTGTGGCGGAGCCCCTCCTTTTTCTCAGATTTTAAAATCATTTTTTCCACCGGTCTTTTCCAAAAGTTTGATTTCGCCGATAATTATTTCATGCGAGAGGGCCTTGCACATGTCATAGACGGTGAGGGCGGCGACCGAGACTGCCGTCAGGGCTTCCATCTCTACACCGGTTTTAGCCGACACCGTGGCGCTGGAAGTGATGACCACTTCCTCTTCGCCTGCCTCAATGGCGATATGACAATCGTCCAGGCCCAGCGGATGACACAAGGGAATCAGGTCGGAGGTTTTTTTTGCACCCATGATGCCGGCGAGAATGGCAGTCTGAAACACGGGGCCTTTTTTGGTGACCAGTTCATCCGCCTTGATGAGCCGGATGATCTCACGCCCGAGTTTCACCCGTGCCTGTGCTTTTGCCGTGCGCCGTGTCACTGCTTTTTCCGAAACATTTACCATCGAGGGATTGCCCGATGGATCAACGTGGGTTAATTTGGAGTTTTTCATTCAATTTCAGCTGGCGGTAGCTGTGTGTTAACAGGGTCAAATTCTTTTAAAATTAGTTAATATTGGCAACATGGTTACCGTAAAAGAGGCTACCGAGATAATTTTTAATCATCTTTTTGACCCCGGGGTCATCCGCGTTCGTCTTGCTGAGGTCCGGGGAATGGTCCTCGCCGAAGCCATCTCTGCCGATCGCGATTTTCCTCCCTTTGACCGCGTCGCCATGGATGGAATCGCCATTGACCACGGCCAATGGCTGAAGGGTATGCGCACGTTTCAGGTGGAGGGCACGCAGGCCGCGGGACAGCCCCGGCAAAGCCTTCAGCATGCGGAACACTGTATGGAGGTAATGACCGGCGCCATCCTTCCTTCGGGGTGCAATGCGGTCATCCGGTATGAGGATGTGAACCTTTCGGGCCAGCAGGCCACTGTCAGGCTCGCGAGCGTCATGCCGTTCCAGAATATTCATCGCCAGGCAGCCGATGCCAGGAAGGGAGATGTGCTGCTGGAGGCAGGGACAAGAGTTTCGCCGGCGGAAGTTGCGTTGCTGGCCTCGGTGGGCAAGCAGGAGGTTGAAGTTTTTGCCTTCCCGAAGGTGGCCATCATCTCCACTGGCGACGAGCTTGTGGATGTGGGCGTTGTTCCGGCCGCCCATCAGATCCGGCGTTCCAATACCTATGCGCTACAGGCCGCCCTCTCGGGATTGGGAGCATCCGCATCCGTCTTTCACCTTCCGGATGACAGGTCGGAGATGGAACAGGAATTGAACGACCTGGTCGCTCGTCACGAAGTGCTCATCCTGTCGGGCGGCGTCTCGAAAGGAAAATTTGACTTCGTCCCCGAGGTCATGGAGAAGGCGGGAATTCACAAGGTGTTTCACCAGGTGAGTCAGAAGCCGGGAAAACCATTTTGGTTCGGGAGTTCGCGCTCGGGCAAAATAGCCTTTGCGTTGCCGGGCAATCCCGTCTCCACGTTTATGTGCTTTTATAAATATGTAAGACCCTGGATATTGAAAAGCCTGCGGCAGAACGTCGAGGAAGCCTCGGCGATGCTGGCCTCCGATTTTTCATTTTCACAGCCCCTCACATATTTTTTGCAGGTATCGGTAAAGAATGAGGGTGGAAGGCTCGTTGCGCGCCCGGTGCCTGGTGCTGGGTCGGGGGACTTCGCCAACCTGAAGAACGTGGATGGCTTCCTGGAATTGCCGCTGGAAAAAAGTGATTTTAAAGCTGGGGAAGTCTACTCGTATATTCCCTTCCGCGATTGAAAAATCGCTAACTTTGCACCCCTGTTGATGTGACAGGTTCATCGTTGAATAAAGCAATCCGATATGTTCGATAATTTAAGTCTCAAGCTTGAGAAAGCGTTCCAGACGCTCAGGGGTCAGGGGCAGATCACGGAAATAAACGTGGCTGCTACGGCAAAGGAGATCCGCAAGGCGCTCATTGACGCGGATGTGAACTTTAAAGTAGCCAAGGAGGTCACCGACGATATCAAGGAAAAGGCCATGGGTCAGAATGTGATCACGGCAATCTCGCCCGGTCAGCTGCTCACCAAGATCACGAACGATGAGCTGACTTCCCTCATGGGAGGTCAGAGCGAGGATATATCACTGGAAGGAAATCCGGCTGTGGTGCTCATCGCGGGTCTTCAGGGCTCGGGCAAGACCACGTTTTCCGGAAAGCTTGCGCTTTACCTGAAGAAGCAGGGTCGCAATGTGCTGCTCACTGCCTGTGATATTTACCGGCCCGCTGCTATCGATCAGTTGAAAGTGTTAGGCGAACAGGTTGGCGTGGAGGTTTACGCCGAGCCGGGAAACACCGATGCGGTGAAAATCGCCAGGGCGGCGATTGACCACGCGAAGCAGCATAATCATCGCGTGGTCATCGAGGATACTGCCGGCCGGATGGCCGTGGATGAGGCGATGATGAACGAGATCG
>DASVOT010000473.1:0-2472 GCA_036383235.1 Chryseosolibacter sp. | reverse complement strand
ATGCGCAAGAATTACCTTCCCTCCGACGAGTGGATCGACCGGTTCGGCGACTGGCTTCAGACGCAGGGCTTGCTGATGCGGGCTGACACAAAAAATCCACAGGCGCAATTTACACCCGAGCAGATGGTCCAGCGCGAAAAGGAGGCCGAAGAGAGATTTCGCAACGACTGGGCTAATCTCAGCCGCTACCGCGACGAAAACAAACGCATCGGATTGCCCAGGCCCGGCGAAGAGCGAGTGGTTTTCATGGGCAACTCCATAACGGCCGGCTGGATCAACCTGCACCCGGATTTTTTTGCTGGAAGGCCCTACGTCGACCGTGGCATCAGCGGTCAGACGACGCCCCAAATGCTGATTCGCTTCAAGCAGGATGTCATCGACCTGAAACCGAAAGTAGTGGTCATCCTCGCCGGTATCAATGATATTGCGCAGAATACCGGACCGACTACACTCGAAGCGATCATGGACAACATCTCTGGCATGGCATTATTGGCAAAAGCGAACGGGATTAAGGTAATCCTGTCGTCGGTCTTGCCGGCGTACGATTTTCCATGGCGGCCGGGACTGGAACCGGCAGAAAAAGTAATCGCCCTCAACAAGATGATAAAGAGTTTTGCGGCCGAACACAAAATGATTTACCTGGATTATTTCTCAGCGCTGGTTGATGAGCGGAACGGGATGAAACGCGAATACTCAAATGATGAGGTTCACCCTACCTTGAAGGGTTATCAAGTCATGGAGCCACTGGTCGAGAAGGCTATCGGCGAAGCCTTGAAAAGGAAATAGGGTAGAAGAGCAGCGAAGGTATGGCATGAAGGTAAACGCGGTCCTGATAGTCTCGTTACTGGCACTTGTCTCCTGCAACACGGGTAGCGAAAGGGCGGGCACGGTCAGTGAGGTGGCGGATACCACAAGGCCGGAGGATAACCGGTTTACGCCCGTCGTTCTCACGCCTGAAGGGTCATTGGACGAGCCGATGATGTTCCAGGTGCTGGAGGATGGAACTGCTTTTATCATCGAGCGCAAAGGGGGCTTTAAGAAATTTGATCCTGTCGCGAAAACAGTTTCCCTCATCGCCACCCTTCCTGTCTACGATGAAAATGAACAAGGCCTCATCGGCCTCGCGCTCTCACCGGATTTCAGAAACGATCACCAGGTCTATCTGCAGTATGCGCCTGCCGATAAAAGTGTTTTCAGACTTGAACGTTATGCGCTCGTGAACGACAAGCTCGCGGAGGATTCGAAAAAAATTTTACTGGAAATTCCCGTCGACCGCGAGCACACCAATCATACCGGGGGAGGAATGGCCTGGGATCGCGCCGGCAATTTATATCTCACCGTGGGGAACAATACCGCAAACGGGCTGCTGGCGCAAACAGACGAGCGTCCCGGAAGGGAAAATTACGATGACCAGCGCGGCGCCTCCAACACCAACGACCTGCGGGGTAAGATCCTTCGCATTCACCCGGAGCCGGACGGGACGTACACGATTCCCAAGGGTAATCTGTTTCCTCCCGGCACTCCGAAAACACGGCCGGAAATTTATACGATGGGACACCGGAATGTCTGGCGCGTTTCTGTCGACAGCAAGACGGGATGGATCTATTGGGGGGAGATCGGACCTGACCAGGACCAGGATACGGAAACCGGACCACGGGGATACGATGAGCAGAACCAGGCAAAGGCTCCGGGTTTTTTCGGGTGGCCCTATTTTATCGCAGACAATCAGCCAATTCCGAAATACGATTATGCAAACAATCGCGTGGGTGTCAAACTCGACCCGAACAAGCCTGTCAATACTTCACCGAATAACACAGGGCTAACGGAGTTGCCACCCGCTCAGCCGGCGCTGATCTACTATCCTTATGCGGCGTCGGAAAAATTTCCGCTTGTCGGTTCCAGCTCCCGTTGTGCGATCGGCGGTCCGGTCTATCACCGCTCCGACTTTGTGAATCCGGAAAGACCGTATCCCGGATATTATGAAAATAAATGGATGATTGCGGACTACTCGCGATTCTGGATCATGGCGGTGACCCTTGACGGGAACGGAAACTACCAATCGATGGAGCGGTTCGCTCCCGGCTACCATCCCGTCCAACCGCTGGATACCAAGTTCGGTCCCGACGGTGATCTTTATGTGCTGGAATACGGAAGCAACCCGTCGCGATCTGCGCTCGAGGCAAAGCTGGTGCGGATTGAGTATCACGGGGGCAACCGGAAACCTGTGGTGGTTGCGTCTGCTGCGAAAAAAGGAGGCGCTATTCCTTTTACAACGAAGCTTTCCGCGTCAGGCACCACGGACTACGACGATGATGAGCTCACGTACGAGTGGGAGGTGGTGTCTGATGACGGATCGACCCGCATGCTCACCGGGTTCGAGCCTGAGGTCACGTTCGATAAACCCGGGGTGTATGAGGCTATCCTGACGGTGAAAGACGACAAGGGCGAAAGTAACCAGGCGACGGTCCGCAT
>DASVOT010000472.1:0-2630 GCA_036383235.1 Chryseosolibacter sp. | reverse complement strand
GGATTTTCTTGATCTGTTCAGCGGAGACGGGCGGAGCCTCGTTGCCCCAGCTGGAGCGTTCATGGTTCATGATCGCCGAGATCTGTTCATCCGAAAGCGAGGCGGCAAAGCCCGGCATCTGGGCGTATTCCGTTCGGGCATCGTAGCCCTGCAGGATAATGCGGACCATGAGGTCGGGATTGGGATTATTAACGATCGGGCTACCGGCAAGTGGAGGGAACGCGCCGGGAAGGCCTTTCCCGTTCTCCTGGTGGCATGCGGAACAATTCTGCAGGTAGAGATCTTTTCCTTCCGCAAGCTTGACGGGGGTGCCGTTACCCCTTGCCGGTGTGGCAGCGACCTTCTCTTTTGAAGAAGAAGGAATGAACGTTGCGGATCCTCCCGGTATCGGCGCCTGCTTCAGCGTCCGGATGTAGGCGATCAGGTGCATCAGATCCTCCGTGGCCACCACGCTGGTGCTTTTATTCGGTCTGAACGATTCGGGCACAGGTACCACCACATCTTCCGGTGTAACCTCGGATGCGGGCTTCTCTTTGTAAAGCCATGGATACGAAGGCATGATCGACTCCTTTACTACGATCCTCGGATTGTAGAAGTGCAGCAGGTGCCATTCCTTTCCCGGTTGCCGTTTGCCGACGTTGGTGAGATCGGGGCCGGTGCGCTCACTACCCAGCAGGGAAGCGGACTGCTGCCAGAACCCCAGGCGCTGCTTGCTGTAATAATAATCCGACGGCATCGATGGCCTGTCACCCCAGACTTTGTCCATCTCGATATTCCTCACCTGCTGGGTATGACAAGCCATGCAGTTTTCTTTCACGAAGACTTTCAGGCCTTTCAGCTCGATCTCGCTGAGTGGAGGTTGCGCCGGCAGCGGCTGCACATTCTTCATCTCGATGGCAGGTGCGACCGCTATGATCGCGCTTAACGCCAGGTATACAGCGAATGCGGTGATGACAAGCTTCTTATGGTCTTTGTGAAAACTAGGCATCTTGAAGAGTTTTTAGAGTTACATCACTTAACTGTCTTTGCGAGGGAAGTTGGTCGACCGGTCCTTTCACTGTCGCGGCGCGAAGGGGCTTTTCTCCTTTCACCATCGTGTAGAAATTGAGTGCAAACAAAAGGTGCGAGATGAACATCAGCGAACCCCCGACCGCGCGCCAGACCCAGAACGATTTCATGAGGATAACCGACTCGATAAAGGGATGCCCCTCGATCCAGCTGAAACCCTTCAACGTGCCTCCGGCCATCATGGACACCATGTAGGCGAACAGTCCGATGAATGCCGTCCAGAAATGGGCGCCCACCAGGACCTGCGGCGGCTCCTTCGCGGTAAGCTTTGGAAGGATACTGTAGGTGCTTGCCCATAGCAGGAACGTTATGATTCCGTACATGGTCATGTGCGAGTGGGCGACATTGAAGTCCGTAAAATGCCAGAGAAAGTTCGTGAAACGGAAAGCCTGCAGACTTCCCTGCGTGGATCCTACAAAATAGAAGACGACTCCCACCAGGAAGAAGGGAAGAACGTAGCTGCTGGATATCTGGTTCCAGCTTCCTTTCATCGTCATGAAGAAATTGGTGGTTCCCGCGATCACCGGAATGAACATACCCGCGCTGAACACAATGGCTACGGTCTGAAGCCACCAGGGCAGGGGACTGAAGACGAAGTGGTGCGTGCCGATGAGGGTATAGAAGAGCATTTGCGTCCAGAATGCCAGAACACCCAGGGAATAGGAGTAGATGGGTTTGTTCAGCGCCGAAGGAAGATAATAATAGACGAGCCCGAGTGTAAAGGTCATGAACCACATGCCCACGCCCTGGTGCATGAAATAGCCCTGTATGACGGTTTCGCCGAGGCCGGTCTGAAGGGCGGGAAGGTAGCCGATCGTTACCAGGACAAGCGTCCAGATAAGGGCGGCGAGAATGAACCAGTTCGAGATGTAGATCTCCTCAATTTTGCGTCGCGCGATCGTTTTATAGAAATTGAAGAAGGTGAGGGCGAGCCCGGAGGCAAAGAGCAGGGTCACGGGCCAGATGTATTCGCGGTATTCTCCTCCGCCATTGTTGATTCCTGCCATCAGGCACAGGTCGCCGGCGAGGACGGAGACATTGATGAGCCACCATGCGCGCCAGGCGTGCCGGTAACTATAGATCGCGGTATTGGATGTGCGGGAAATGACAAAATACGCCAACCCGATCATGGCGAGCGAGGCCCATCCCCAGAAGACCGTATTGGTGTGAACGGGGCGCAACCTTCCGAACGAGAGCCAGGAAACGGAGTCCAGCTCGGGCCAGACGAATTTCATCCCGAGGTATTCGCCGACCAGCGTTCCCGCTACCAGCCACACGACGGCTGCGCCCAGATAGAAGATAATGACTTTCTTCAGCTCGGCGGGCGTTTCAAAATGAATGGGTGACTTTTTCTTCTCTTCGAAGAGTGGATTGTCGGGATCGTTGGTGATCTGGTTGACGAGTCCCTTTTCATCGGTGGCGGGTTGCTGGCTGCCCAGTTCGGAGCCTGTGGGTTTGTACCGGAGGGCGGCCTTTCGCTGCCGGAGGATTTCGTCTATCTGGCTTTCCTGCAGGTTGACGAGTTCTTCCTGCAAGGCGAGGTGCTTTTTCTGCAGTTGTTT
>DASVOT010000471.1:0-1519 GCA_036383235.1 Chryseosolibacter sp. | reverse complement strand
GAAATTGCGCTGACGCCTTTGCAGGAGCAGCTGCAAGAAATTGTTGTTTCTTCTACGCGTACCGATCAGCACATCGAAGACCTGCCCCTGAAAGTTGAGGTGCTTGGCCTGGAGGAAATGAACGAGGAGAGCACGCTGGTGCCCGGCAACGTCGCAAGTCTGTTGGGCGATCTTGCGGTCATTACCATTCAGCGCACGAATCCCATCAACGGCAACGATGCCATCCGCATGCAGGGGCTCGACCCTGGCTACACGCTGATCACGCGCGATGGGTTGCCGCTCTATGGCGGATTTTCCGGAAGCCTCGGCGTGCTCGCGATTCCTCCCCTTGACCTGAAGCAGATGGAGATCATCAAAGGATCGGTTTCCACCCTCTACGGGGGCGGCGCGATCGCCGGCATGATCAACTTCATTTCCAAGGAGCCCGGGTCCCGGCCCGAGCGCGTGGTGCTGTTTAACGCCACTACGCTGAGAGAAAAAAACATCAATACATTCTTTTCCGGGAAACTTAATCACGGTACCGGCTACACGCTCTTCGCCGGCGCAAATCTGAAATCCGCCACCGATGTCAATGACGACGGGTTTACGGAAGTACCCGAGAATCAGAATTACACCGTGCACCCGCGCCTTTTTTTTGAGGTGGGTAAAAAGTCAAAGCTCAACGTCGGGCTAACCTCCACGGTCGATAACCGCAGAACGGGTGACGAGGTGGCGGTGAAAGAGGGAGCGAGCCCGCAGCATCCGTATCTGCACACGGAGAAAACGTTCCGGAATGTCCTGGACGCACAGTACCGTTATGCCTGGTCCGGAAATCATGTATTCGGAGTTAAAACCGCGATCGGTTCCTATGAGCGCGAATTGAAGGTCCCCGTTCGGGTTGACCCAAATTATATATTCCGGGGCCGTCAGTTTTCGTCTTATTCGGAAGCCAGCGACCGGCGATTGCTGGGAAAGCACACCCTCGTGACAGGGGCGAACCTGGTAACGGAATCATTCCGAACGCCGACACCGGGCAGCCCTGGGCCGGAAGATTATGATTATGTCACGGTAGGGCTATTTGCGCAGGATGACTGGCAGGCTGGCGAAAGGCTGACGCTGGAAACAGGATTGCGATTGGATCACCACAACGTGAAAGGTGCCTTTTTTCTGCCGCGCATAGCCATCTTTTACAAACCGGTCACCAGCCTTTCCTTTCGCCTTGCATCCGGCGCGGGTTATAAGACGCCGAATATCCTCGCACTGTCCGATCCCGATCCGTGGCTCCTCAACAACGCGTCTGCCGTCAGCTCGGAGCATTCCGTCGGCGTAAACGCGGACATTAACTACGATGCTGTCTGGTTCGGCGAGCTGGAGGTGAGCATCAACCAGGCATTCTACTTCGCAAGGATCAACCACCCGTTACGGGTGGTCACCGACACGCTGAATCGCCTGTCGTTCATGGAAAACGAGGATTTCATACTCCGCACCCTCGGCACCGATACCTACGTGACGGCGAATTACAAGGCACTGGAGTTGTACC
>DASVOT010000470.1:0-2149 GCA_036383235.1 Chryseosolibacter sp. | reverse complement strand
GTCAGATACCGGCATTTGCCAACAGCTAAGAGCTAAAAGCCAAAAGCTTTTTTACCGAACAGCCGCTTCGCCTACGCCTACGCACGACCAGAGGGCGCCGCCGGTTGCGGCACAAGATTTTTCTGCAGCCGCCACAAGTTGTCACGTGCTCAACACCCAGACAGAGATCGTAGGATTGACCGCAGGAATATGTACCTCCATCTCCCTGCTTCCCCAGCTATTGAAGTTGCTCAGACACAAGAAAGCGGAGGATATCTCACTTTTTTACCTGGTGATTCTCTTTATCGGGCTCGGGCTGTGGATCTGGTACGGGATCCTGCGCGAGGATGTGCCCATCCTGGTTACCAATGGATTCTCTCTGGTAATCAATGGCATCATCATTATTTTTGGTGTGAAGTACAAAAAGAAGACGGCGTAGAAAACGATTGCGGCCAGCGAAGGACTTCACCCCTGTCCCCGGCCCGGAGGGAAGTAAGTTTTTCTTCGTAATAGAATGGTGAAAAGTATGTTGTATTGAACGGAAAGACGTTTCAGATACGTTAAGTTTAAGTATGTTGCCTTATAAGATCTATACCCGGAAGAAAATATTCAATTATTACACCGGCCTGTCATTTTTCATTTTCATCTGGATCAGAAAAGAGCCTCAGGATCAGACGCAGCTTGTGCGGCATGAAAAGATCCATTTCTGGCAGCAGGTGGAAATGCTGTTTGTTTTCCATTGGCTCTTCTACGTGCTTTTCTATCTCGTGGGCAGGCTGAACGGCCAATGCCATTACATTGCTTACCGCTACAATCCTTTTGAGCTTGAGGCCTTCACAAACGACCACGACGTGAATTACCTCCGCAAGCGCCGCCCTTTTGCCTGGATGGGATTTATCAAAGAGTTTTTCGCGTCTATCGGCAAGGATCTCTCCGCCAGCATTCCGCCCGATAAAAGGATCATCTGGTATCGCTCACCGCGGCCATAAGTTTTTCAAGACTTTCCAGGATGTACTCTCCCGTCCCCGGGGCGTACCAGTTCATCAGCCGCGTTTCATAATGGTTGATGTCATAGTATTTCGCGGGGGTGACATACCCGATATAGCCACCGTTGAAACTCGTGACGATCGCCTGCATGTGCTGCTTCTCCGCCAGTGAATCCAGCTCGCGATCAAATTCTCCTGAAAAATCGCAGGGCGTGCCCAGCATGACAACGTCTCCGATCCGGAGCACGGTCAGGAAATGATCGTATTCCCCAAAGGCGGAACGAAAGAGCCAGGCCCGTAATTTCCAGTCATCGGAAATCTTCACCTGCGGGTCGCCGAGGGGCAGCGCAACCCTCTTCATCGCCAGCGCAGCGCCCTCCACCGGTTTCAGGGAATCGCGCGCTTCCAGGAACCGGTCGGTGATCCGGTCAGCCATCCATGCCATGCAATCCCAGTCGTCGCCGGGAGCGGAACCCTTGTGGCTTCCCACGGCTCCGGCCATAAACATGGCAAAGTCATATCCTTTCGATTCCAGCTCATCCACCACCATACCCGGATAATCCCGTGAAAGCTCAAGCGTGCGCTGTGAAAGGCAGGTGGCGTGCGCATCGTACGTCGCCATCACGAGCTTCGAGCTGTCACTGCGGCGTACTTCGACGGCCCGTAAGTACGGATCTTCAATGCCTCCGTCAATCAACCGGTTCTGCACCGCTTCCGGGATCGCAACGGCTCCGTGCCTCAAGGTGGACGGCATCCGGTTCGACGTGGCCAGACGGATGCTTTCGACGATGGCGTCAGCGATCAGCTGGACGACCGAATCCTCGTACTTTCCGTAGATAAATCGCGTCGCCCCCTCGCCCCAATGACCGATGCTGTTATGCGAATGGGTCGCGCCCAGGTAGGTGTTGTCCAGGCTGAAACCGATCGACCGCAGTTTCGCCTCCAGCGCCCGCGTCACCGTGGGCGGAATAATCAGCAGGTCGGCGCTCACCACGGCGACGCGCTGGCTGCCGTTCTCAATGACCATGGAGCGGACATAGATGGAATCGTGAACGCGCTCATACGGCTTCCCTCTTCTCGTCCCATAGCCTGCCGTGGCGACGGGCGCCGCCGGCGTGATGTTTACCTTTCCAAAGCCCACCGACAATCCCTTCTCCGGTTTCGGGACGTCGATGCGCAGGGTG
>DASVOT010000469.1:0-2712 GCA_036383235.1 Chryseosolibacter sp. | reverse complement strand
TTGACATCGAACTTATTTAGAATCTGTGTGGCAAGGTTGTCGGCATCCCGCAGAATGGACAGCAGGAGATGCTCGGTCCCAATCAGCTGTGCCTTGAAAATTTTTGCCTCCAGGTATGTGATCTTTAAGACTTTTTCGGATGCTTTCGTCAGGGGAATGTTGGCGAGGTTTTTAATTTCATGGGTAGCCGTTCCCTTGGAGATCTTTTCGATCTCGGCGCGAAGTTCTTCGAGAGGAACGCCCAGCTTTTTTAAGACACCCACGGCCACTCCTTCGCCCTCGCGAATCATGCCGAGCAGAAGGTGCTCTGTGCCAATGTAATCATGACCCAGACGCAATGCCTCTTCCCTGCTGAGTGAGATCACTTCTTTAACGCGGTTGGAAAATTTGGCTTCCATGTAATATCCTTGAAGTTTGATTAATGTAAATGTAAAGTTTTTCTATCGTACTATGCTAAAGGACACTAAGTTTTCCCAGCGCCTCCGGCGGCCAACGTTAATTCCCTATACAAACGCAACCCGAACTTTTATTGTTCATTTAACCGCCGAAGCCTTTACGATCACGGACGCCGCCGGCCCCTGGTTGAATATGAGATCGATGATACTCAGGTTGGGAACAAACTTACTGCCAAAGACCTGCTGATATTCTGTACTTTTGTAAAACCTATTACAAGCGTCTTCTTTTTTAGGGTGAATCCGGCCCCGGAGATCGGTTACGCCTGCTGGAGGCTCTTGTTCATAAGAACTGGTTTCCCGCAGCCGGGCACCCTGTTTCAGCCATTTCAGACACAATGTCATTATCTGAAGGTTTAAATCGCAAAGAAACACCGGTTTTTTGAATAAAATATCGTGCAGATCCGGGGCATAATATTCAAAAAAAGCAGCTTTTCCATACAACGTCCGGATCGTTCGCCAATGGTTGTTCAGCCATTTCTGGCGATAGTCTATTTCGACCTCCGCCGTCAGGGGTTTGCCATGCTTTTTCATCACCGGTATGGTAAGAATTTCAATCTTGCCCGGCCCTTTTACATAGCAACGGTTCCGGTACGACTGCTTTTCATAGTGTTCAAATTTTTCTACAAGTATCTCGTCAAAGAAAGCGAGCACCGAAAAGTAAGCGATACAAGGCATGTAATGCGGTTCGATAAGCGCGATTCTCAAGTGAATGTCGTTTTTGTTGGCTTCAAAATGGACGGTAACCAGCCGCCGCGTTGTGCTAAAAACTTTCCGGCAGGATACCCAGCCCCTGGCGTATGATCTCAACCGGTTCTCTCGTGCAATCCACTACCGTGGACGGAATATTTCCTCCCGGGCCACTGTCGATGACGATATCGACCTGCTGCTTCAGGTCTTCGAATATCTCCTGGGGATCGGTCGTGTATTCCCTGACAACGTCCTCGTTCTTTATAGAGGCAGTGATCATGGGATTTCCCAGAACCTCCACGATCATCATGGGCACCCGATGATCGGGAATCCTGACGCCCACGGTTTTTTTATTGGCGTTCAGCGTTTTTGGGACCTTGCTGCCGGACTCCAGGATGAAGGTAAAAGGGCCCGGCAACGTCTTCTTCAGCATCCTGAACACCGGCGTTTCAATGCGCAGCGCGTACTCGCTGATCTGGCTGATGTCGCGACAGATGAAGGACAGATCGAGTTTTTGCGGCCTGATATTCAGCAGGCGGCATAATCGCTCAACGCCCTTCCTGTTGACCAGATCGCAGCCGATCGCGTAAACGGTGTCGGTGGGATAGACGACCAGGCAGCCCTTTCTCAACGCGTCAACCACGTACCTGATTTTCCGTTGTTCGGGATTAACAGGGTGAATTTTTAAGAGCTCGGCCGCCATTTTGCACTAAAAATAGCTTTTAGAAGTTAAAAGTGATCAAAGACGTTTAAGGTGGGATAGAGCCTCCGTAAAGTAAATTTGTATTTTAGCGCCAATTATTCAGCCATGCTACCATCAAAAAAGCTCATATTTTTTCTTGTGTTTTCAGTCCTGATGATCTCATTTGTTTTTTATGGTTATCAGATCTGTTATACGCCGAATATCCTGGTTGAGAAAAGCGCGCGGCCCCTTGTGATTCCGCGGGGCGCGACTTTTAAAGATGTTCAGTCCCTCCTGAACGAGGGCAAATATATTGACGACATCGTGTCTTTCAGTTTCCTGGCCAAATTAATGGGATACAACGACCATGTAAAGCCAGGCCGCTATCTCATCCCCTCCAACCAGACGAATCTGCAGGCCATCCGCATCCTCCGCGCAGGTATTCAGGAACCGGTCAAGATCACGTTCAACAATGTACGGCTGCCGAAGGACCTCAGCGAAAAGATCACACGGAATCTCAACATGAAGCCTTCGGAGTTTCAGTCGGCGCTGATCCGGTTTGCCATGAACAATCCCTACGGCTTCAACAAGGACAATATCCTTTGCATGTTCATCCCGAACACGTACGAGGTTTATTTCAACGTCACCCCTGAAGACCTCATCGAGCGACTCCACTCTGAATATGAGAAATTCTGGACTGAGGAGCGCAGGCAAAAGGCGGCGGCGGCCGGTCTAACGCCCATAGAGGTGTCGATACTGGCTTCCATTGTCCAGGCCGAATCCGTGAGGGAGGAAGAGGCGCCCGTCATCGCGGGCTTGTATATCAACCGTTTGAAAAAGGACATTCCCCTTCAGGCCGACCCGACACTGGTGTTTGCCGTCGGCGAC
>DASVOT010000468.1:0-3146 GCA_036383235.1 Chryseosolibacter sp. | reverse complement strand
GGGAGAGATGAAAAAGCGCTGTCGGCGGCGGTCTCCGAACTCCGGGAGCGAGACATCGTCGTTCACGGCATGTGCGCGGATGTCACCGTCGAGTCAGACAACGTACGAATGGCGGATAAAGCGCTGGATGTTTACGGCCGCATTGATGTTCTTATCAATAATGCAGGTATTTCCATGAGAGCGACTTTTGAGGACGTGGATGTTCCTGTTATAAAGAAAGTCATGGACATTAATTTCTTTGGAGCCGTGAATGCAACCAAGAGCTGTCTGCGCGAGATCATTAAAAACAAAGGCACCATCGTTGGAATTTCGTCGATTGCAGGATTTCGCGGCCTGCCTGCGCGCACCGGCTACTCAGCCTCGAAGTTTGCGCTCAATGGATTTTTGGAAGCGCTTCGCACAGAATTGCTGCATACCGGTGTGCATGTTCTCACTGCCTGTCCGGGCTTCACTGCTTCCAATATCAGGACCAGGGCGCTTACACAGGATGGGTCCGTACAGGGGACCTCTCCCCGGCAAGAGGAGAAGATGATGACGGCAGAAGCATGCGCGGCGCACATTTATCGCGCTACCGTGAAACGCAAGCGCACTTTGATACTGACCTTCGAGGGAAAAGCAGCTGTCTGGCTCAATAAATATTTTCCCGCATTGGCCGACAGAATGGTTTATAATGCGATGCGCAAAGAACAGGATTCGCCTGTGCGCTGACTATGTCCTGGTCATGAAAACCATCTTGATGTTGTCGGCTTTGCTCACCCCGCGGTAGAAATCGATGAGTTCCTGGTAACTCTCGGCAGGAAATTCCCCTTTGTTCATTTTTATTTTCCGCGTGTAAACAAGACTTCCGTTTTCGACTTTAAAACTCGCTTCATACTCTCCGAACCGGCTTTTTATTTTTACGTCGGCGGGGACAAACTCAGGGTAAATCTGCTCCGGCAGCGTGTACCGGATGGTGTCAACATCGGTATAGGCGATTTTTTTCACCACGTTCGTTTTTCTTTTCTCTAAAGCTTCAGGGATGAAGTTATTGCGGTTCATAAGGTTTGGAGTCAGGAAGATCCTTTTGCCACTCACGTTTGCGAAGCGGTTAAGCTTCAGGTCAAGATCGACGAAGGCGGCCGGGAGCTTGTCTTTGACGCTTGTGACTTTGAACGACGCCAGGTCAAAGGACGGGATCTGCGTGTTTTCCAACACCCATTTCTTTTGACCATCGTATTGATCGTTCACGATTGCATCAAGGTTGCTGTTTTCATACTGAAGGCCGTGATAGGAAGTCCGCACTTTAGCGCGTGCATTTCCCGACGCATCGACGACAACTTCCGCGCTACATGCCTGCAAATTGTCGCTCGCGCTGTAGGTGGGTGTGTTAGCTATTTTAGCTCCATTCTCGGTGATGAGGAGGGCCTGGCGTTCGCCTGTAAAGCGCCCTGCATAGCCGAACGGGTTCGTCTGGTTTGTGCACTCCAGCCATAAGGTATCGGCACCGTTAGGCACGGCGACAACAGCGTGATTGAATTGCGAGCACACGAAGTCCGGGTGGAGGTCGGGCGCATTCGGCCCGGCGTAAATCAACGCATAATACGATTTTATGCCAATTGCCTTAAGCATGGAAACCATATAGTTGGACAGCGCTTTGCAATCGCCGTAACCGGTTTCGTCAACAACGGAAGCTTCAAACGGCTGAAAGCCTCCGATCCCGAGCTGGATGCCGACGTAGCGTGTCTTGTTCTGCAGAAACTGGTAAACCGCCTTGGTTTTTTCTTCCGTTGTCTTGAGATCTTCAGTGAGCGATTTTATTTTCGACCGTGTGCTTTCGGGAATCTGATCCCGCCCCTGGTTGAGAGAAGCGATCCATTTTCCAAACGCGTCCCAGGAGCTCATCGATCCGGCGTAGTTGTCGAACTGAAACTCCGATGGAGCCGCCAGTATCTGCGGGTAAAAATCCCGGTCAGACGGACCATAAGGCTCCTCCCTGACGGGAAGTATATTTTTAAACTGCCAGGTCGTGCTTTCGTTGCCATCGCCGGTTTTGCTGACCGCGGGCACCTGCTCAATGTTTAATGTTTTAAATCTCGGTTTTAGGGACGTGGGATATTCCACGGCGTAAGAGGCCTGCTGCACGGACACTTTCTCCTGAGACAGCAGGACAAAGCCGTCCTGGAACAGATATTTCAGGTCGACATCGTATTCAAACTCCACTGTATAAGGATAATTTCCCTGGCTGAGGTTCGCGGCCTTCAGGCGGTTGTCGCTGTAGAGCGTCATACCGTCATAGGCACTTTGGTCATAGATCTCACTTGCTTTTAAACGTTTGATCAGTTCGCCGGCCTGGTCGTAAACCGAACCTTTGAAGTCCCGTACCCTGGAGTGCTTGTCATATGGAACGACCTCCGTCGCGAAAGATTTCCCCTGCTCGTTCAGGATGGTGATGACCTTATGAACATGATAAGTTGCTTTGTCTTTGGCAAGAATCCGGAACGTTCTCTGATTTTCGCGCACGATCACGTTGACTTCTTTTTTCAGCGCATCGGGTATTTCCGTCACCGGATACCTGGGATCACCTCCGAAGGTCAGATTCGTAAGCAAACACAGTGCGCACGAGAGGATCTGTTGTCTCATATTTTTTTCTTGAATACAATTTGTTCGGACTGCTTCGACACCACCTGGTTGTAAAATTCGCGGAGGTTCGGGTACTCATCCTGCAAGAAGATGCTTTTGTTAATTTGAAAATTACTGGTTATGCTGACCCAGTCGCCGGTGGGAGACGCTGCCACATTAAAAACGAACTTGGCAGCATTGCCAGGCATCATCAGGATCTTGCTTTGCGGGGCCTGCTCGATCACGTAGCCATCCGGAGCCTTGATCCTGCACAAATAAACTTTTTCAATCGGGCTCCCGTAGTCCACCGGATAGGTTCTTGTTTCCGCCTTATATGGGTTCGTTTCGATTTGCGAGGTAACGAACGGACTGAAATAAATATTTTCTCCGGCAACCATACCGTGATCGGGTACTTCGAGCTCATAGGATTCCTCCGCCGGCATGGCGATCTCATCGATATTTTTGAAATCGCTCTTCGCCAGCTTCCATTTTCCCGCCATGAATTCCTTGATATAAGTTTCCTGACCCTTCCTGGCAAATTCCGTCCG
>DASVOT010000467.1:0-4439 GCA_036383235.1 Chryseosolibacter sp. | reverse complement strand
ACTCACTCATTCTCCCCCTTTGAATTCCGGAAGAAGGAATATTTCCTGACGCATACCACGGATGGTGCCAGCGCAGACAGCGCGGTGTATTACCTGACCACTTTTGAGATCGACCGTGTACAAAAGCTCATGCTGCCCGTGTATGTGGCCGAAGCCGGCGACTGTACGATTGTGCAGTCATCACGTGACAGCGTACTGATCACGCAAATGGTCGCGCACGTTCCCGACTCGGTGAGCGCCGCCAAACTTCCTTTGAAGGTTAACACCGCCTACCAGAAAGTCTACTACAACCTGAATTTCTGGCTGATTGTCATCGGCGTCGCGGCGGTGCTCGTGCTGGCGCTGCTGACCTGGGTCTTTTTCGGAAAGAAGATCCAACGATATTTCAGGGCGCGAAAGCTGCGGAAAAGACATGCCGCTTTTCTCAGCTCGTACGATCACTTTCTCAGGGACCTTCAGGCGACATTCTCGATCCCCAAGACCGAATCGGCACTGGCCACCTGGAAACGATACATGGAGGAACTGGAGTCACGACCCTATACCAAGCTGACAACCCGCGAGACGATGAACCTTGTTAAGGAGGGGGCGCTGACCGATGATCTCATGAGGATCGACAAAGCCATCTACGGTCACGATACGACAGTTGTGAGCCCGCTGGAAAACCTGAAGGCCTTTGCCACCCGGCAATTCAGCAGGAAGATGAAGGAGGTGCAACATGGACAATGAATTACTGACACCCTGGTACAGTCTGTCCTGGTTTGAACCTACGATCCTGCGTTCTTTCACCTGGGAACAACCGGTTTTTCTCTGGGGCATCCTAGCCGTACCGTTGCTGTTTGCGCTCCGCTGGGTCGTCCGCTATTATTTCAACCAGAAATTACCGGTAGCCGTTTCCTCAAGAGACCTTAAAAGTTCGCCGGCAAACCTGGTCAGGCTCGTGCCGGAAATCCTGCTGATGCTGGTGAGCGCCCTGCTGATGGCAGCCCTTGCGCGGCCGCAGAAGACGAACGAAAAGGTTGAACAGCACACGGAGGGTATTGACATCATGCTCGCCATGGATATCTCGCAGTCAATGCAGATCGAGGACTTCGAACCCAACCGGCTCGATGCGGCCAAAAAAGTGGCGATGGATTTTATCGAGGGAAGGCTCCAGGACCGCATCGGGCTCGTCGTCTTTTCAGGAGACGCTTTTTCGCTGGCCCCCCTGACAACAGATTACGACTTGTTGCGCACGTATGTGAAAGACATCAATTTCGATATGATCGAAAACCGCGGAACGGCCATCGGGAGCGCGCTGGCTGTCGTCACCAACCGCATGCGGGAGTCGGAGGCGAAATCCAAAGTTGCCATCCTGTTGAGCGACGGCGACAACACCGCAGGCAACATCGACCCGATCACTGCGGCGGAACTCGCCGCCGCATACGGCATCAAGCTGTACACCATCGTCATTGGCCGGGAAGGACTGGTGCCCTATGGCAAAGATTTTTTCGGACGGCCCAACATGATCGAGAATACCGTCGATGAATCAACCATGCGCAAGATCGCCGATATCGGCGGCGGAGAATTCTTCAGGGCTACGGACAACCAGGCGCTTGCTTCCGTCTTCAGCAAAATCGATAAGATGGAGAAAGCCGAGATCAAGGAAACACGGTACAAAGATACGTCAGACTATTATTACATCTACCTCCAGTGGGCCGCGTCGTTTTTTCTTTTGTGGCTTTTACTGAAGTCGACTTTCATCAGCAACATACTGCAGGATTAGGTTTTCCCTGGGCTTTTGGCTTGGCCTCACATAGCCGGAAGGCTGAAGGCGTAATAGATCAGGCGGCCTCCGAAAATCAGGAGGACGAGGCCGAGGATGATGTTGAGGTTGCGGATGAACTTCACCGTCAGCAGCTTCCGCAATTTGTCAGCCAGTTTCGCTTTCAGCACGTCCGTCACGAACACGGTGGAAACGATCGAGGCAAAATACGGCACGGCTTTCGCGGGCGTAGAGTAGCCGAATTTTGTCGTGGCCAGTCCCACGGTGCCGAGCCAGAAGATCAGCACCATCGGGCTGATCCCGTTGATGATAAAGCCTTTGCCGATCAACCTCCATGGATTGTTCACCCTGACGTTTGCGGGATCCGCCCGGTAAAGCTTCTTGCTTTTTACAAACAGATAGTAGGCGCCGAAGATCACCAGCACTACGCCACCGGTATACGCGAGGTATTCCCGGAAATTCCCTTTGTCGAAAAGCTGATACACGCCGAGGTAAATCAGTGTGATGTAGAAGGCATCGCTCAACGATACGCCTATCGCAACAAGGGCACCGCTTCCGAAGCCGCGCTCGATGCTGGTTTGCATAATGGTAAAGAAAACCGGGCCAACGAGGAATGCCAGTACGATTCCTGAAACGATACCATTAAGAATGACGTCCATTCGACTGCGATTGAAGGAATGAGGTCCAGTCTTCCAGTTGCTTTTTTTTCATGACCCTCGGAAACTTGTTCTGTCCACCCACTTTTCCCTTGCTCTCCAGCCATCCATAAAACGCGTTCACGGGAACCACGTCCACCAGGATCTCCTTCAGCGCGGCGCTCCGTTCGACGGCGTAATCATCATTCAGCAATTTGAGCTGCTCGTCAATTTTTGTTTTCAGCAGGGCCGGATCGATCGAATCATCGGTTCCGACAAACCAGTGATGAGCAAAAAGTGATTGATAGGGGATTCCCGCGACGGTGAATTCCTGGATGGAAATATTAAGCTCGTTGGCGACCAGCTCGATGGCCTTGTTCATGTTGTCGACCGAGAGGTGTTCGCCGCAGAGGCTGAGAAAATGCTTGGTGCGTCCGGTGATGACGATCTCGGATTCCTCGAGGGAAACAAATTTTATCACGTCGCCAATGAGATACCGCCAGGCTCCGGCGCAGGTTGACAACAGCAGCGCGTATTCTTTTCCTTCCTCCACTTCGTCGATGAGCAGCGTTTCGGCATCGGGCCTTACCTCTCCGTTCGCGTCAAAATTCTTCTCGTCAAAAGGCACAAATTCATAGAAGATGCCGTTGTTGAGAACCAGGCGCATGGACCGCCGGTTGGGGTAAGCCTGGAACGCGATGAATCCCTCCGAGGCCAGGTATGTCTCAATATAATGGATGGGTCGTCCGAGCAGCTTCTCAAATCCCTTCCGGTAGGGATCGAACGAGACACCTCCATGCACGTATACCATCAGGTTCGGCCATATCTCGTGGATATGACTGGCTTTGTGGTATTTCAGGATTTTTTCAATGAGTATCTGTATCCAGGCCGGCACGCCTACAACGATACCGATATCCCATTCCCTGGCTTTCTGAGCGATCTCGTCAAGCTTGGCATCCCAGGAGCGCGTTTTCGCGATCCGCTTGCCCGGCTTGTAAAAATGCTGGAACCAGAACGGCAGCCGTGCGGCCTGAATGCCGCTGAGGTCGCCCTCGAAGAAACTTCCCCTCCTGTTAAGGTGGGTGCTGCCGCCGAGCATGAGGATGCCGGCTTCGAATATCTCGGGCTTCAGGTCGTATTTGGAAAGGGTCAGGATCTGGCGCACACTGGTCTTTTGTATCGCCTTGGTCATGTCTTTCGTAACAGGGATATATTTCGAAGAAGCTTCCGAGGTGCCCGAGCTGAGCGCAAAATATTTAACTCTCCCGGGCCAGCAGACATTCTTCACGCCCCGTTGCGCCAGCCGCCACCAGTCGTTGTAGATCCTGTTATAGGTATGAATCGGGACCTTTCCCTTGAAGCGCTTGTAGAATTCCTTGTCGCCCTTCCTGAAGCCGTTGAGGATGTTGGAGAAATCATAATTCTTGCCGAACTCGGTTGCATTCGCCGTGATGAGCAGCTCTTTGAGTTCCTTCTTTTGCAGATCAAAGGGAGCGGTGTACTCCTCCTCCAGCATCTCGCGGATGCGAATCCCTTTTTTCAGCAATGTCCCAAGAATGGCCATATGTTACTTCTCCCGGCTTTAAAAATAGGCATGATTTATCCTACGCCCAAATCATATAAATCGTTAGTATTACATCCTTTTAAAAGCGGCAAAAAAAGGCCGTTTTAAATATGGCGATCCGTGACAATCTCGACAGGCTATCCAAAGACATTCCCGCCGGCTGCACGCTGGTTGCCGTGAGCAAAACACAGCCGCCTGAGAAAATCGCGGAGGCCTATGAATGGGGCCAACGGGTATTCGGGGAGAACCGCGCGCAAGAGCTGGCTTCGAAACACGAAGCCCTGCCCAGGGACATCGAATGGCACATGATCGGCCACCTGCAGACGAACAAGGTGAAGTACATTGCGCCGTTTGTCACCCTTATCCAGTCAACGGACAGTATGCGGCTGCTGGAGGAGATCAACAGACAGGGACAAAAAAATCAGCGGGTTATCCCCTGTCTCCTGCAGGTGCATATCGCGGAAGAGGAATCGAAGTT
>DASVOT010000466.1:0-2367 GCA_036383235.1 Chryseosolibacter sp. | reverse complement strand
CGTCGAGGTCCTTCTCTTTCACAAACTTTTGCAACGCTATCGACACACGCGCCGCCACTTCCAGGTCGGCGTCTTTCAGTTTTTCCGAGATCGGATCCGACACCGGATCAGGTGTATCGAAGAAATCCAGGATATGTTTCTTCTCGGCCTCCACTTCCTCGTCGGTGACCTTCTTGTATTGCGAGACGATCTCGTGTTCCTCGCACTGCACCACGTGAGGGCTGAAGTGCGCCGTGATCATGGTACTGTCTGTGTGCATGTCCAGCATGGATTCGATCGGATGGCCGACGTGCCCGATCCGCGCGGTCTTCAGGTCGTGCAACACCTTCGCGATCCTGCAATACGCTCCGATCTCCCCGTCGGCTTCAGGATCGTCGTGAAGCGTCCCGACGACGGTATCGGGCACTTTCTTTCCCATTCTCGCGGCCACGCCCGTGAATTCCGGCAGCGAGCAGATGTCATCGTTGTACAGCTGCATATAAGTGGACGCTTTCGTGTAATCCATCGCCTTATCCGCCTGGAGCGCAACCAGCACGATGGGCACGTCCATGCTTTTGATTACGATGCCGAAAATGTTCGACGTGGCGTAGGTGAGCATATCGCAAAAGATGAGGTCGAGGTTGGCCGCCTTCAGCTTCGGCACCAGCTCATAGGCGCTTGTTACATTATCCACCATCCCGAAGTCCGTCACTTCCACCTGGTGCTTCTCGAGTTTTTTGAGGAACACTTCCTGTTTTTTCAACAGGTCCTTCAGGAGGCCGTCGAACTGGGGCCAGTATTTATAAAATCCGACGCCAAAAACTCCGATTCTCGCCCTTGATTCCTTTCGGAAAACACGCTTTTGATTCTTGTTATCCATGTCAGTAATTCTTTTTATCTCTGTTCGTTATTGCCATTGGTCTTTGTCATAATTCGCGCAACGCCGTTTTCGTAAATCATTCGGTCCGCCGGTCGACAGGGCGTTTGCCTGCGCGTTTGTTCAAACCTCTCAAAGTTTTCAAAGTTTTCAAACTATTCCTACCCGAATGTCCGCAGAAGTGCGATCACGTTTCCACCGGTTTGCGGACCGTTCCGCGTTCCCGGATCGCTGGAATGAAAACCATCAGCAAGACAAAGGCAAGCGGATACAGGAAGCCGGCGATGAGCCAAAGCGGGCTGTACGAATAGTTTTGCACCACCCATCCGATCATGGGATTGATGAGCAGGCTCGAAAGGGTTCCGGCCGTACCCGACAAACCGACCACCGTCGCGGTGCCGGTGTTGCCGAAGATATCCGAAATGGAGGTGATGTAATTCGTGATCCAGAAGCCGTGCGCAAACATGAACAGCGCCATCAGCGCCACCGCGATTTCGGGCGTGGAGACGCTGGTGATAAACGGCACCGAGAGTGTGGCGGCGGCGGCGATGCCCATGACGGTCTTGCGCGCCTTGTTGACAGAAAATCCGGCGGCGACGAGCCGGTCGGAGAACCATCCGCCCATGATGTTGGAAATCCCCAGGGCGAGAAAAGGGATCCAGAAGAGTTCGCCGATGCGCTCAAAGGAAACGCGGCGCTCCTCATTGAGATATTTAGGGACCCAGAACATGATAAAATAAACCACGGGGTCGAGCAGGAAGCGGATGACGATAAAGGTGAGGGCGCTTTTGTCTTTCAGCAGATTGAGGAAAGGAGTGGACGTCGCGCGTTGCACGTGCGATTCGCCGGGCTGGCCTTTCGGAGGTTTGGGCAGCATCAGCCAGGCAACGACCCATGCCGCGCCGATGAGGCCAGGAATCACAAAGCTCCATCGCCAGCCATAATGACCGGAAATATAGATGGTAAGCGGTGGCGAGATCACAGCGCCGATGGCCGCGCCGCCAATGGCGATACCGTTGGCGACGCCGCGCTGCTTCACGCCGAACCATTCATTGACCGTTTTGGCAGCACCTGGAAAGCAGCCGCCTTCGCCAAGGCCGAGGAGCAGGCGGAATCCCAGGAGCTGCGGGAAACTGTTCACCACGCCATGCATGCAGTTTGCCAGCGACCACACGCCCACGGATGCAGCGAGCCCGGCCTTGCTTCCAAGCTTGTCGATTAACCTTCCGGCTACTGTAAACATCACGCCATAGCCGACCAGGAAGGCTGTATTGATCATGCCGTACTGCACGTCGGACATATCGAATTCGCGCTGTATCCGGATGATGACGATCGAGAGTACCTGGCGGTCGAGAAAATTCAGGCCCGTGGCCACGAAGACCATAATGAGTACAAACCAGCTCCAATTCGTCCTGGACATGATAGCGTTTAGTATACCGGGTGGGCGATATTATAAAAAATAATCCGCTCCCGCCGCCATTAATCCATCGCCGGCGAATTGCCGGGTTTTT
>DASVOT010000465.1:0-2136 GCA_036383235.1 Chryseosolibacter sp. | reverse complement strand
TAGCAATCCGGCTTTTAAAAACAAAAATAACATGTCAAATATCAGGAAAAAAACATTGGGGCTTGCCTCAGGGCAGGCCTGTGCTTATAACATATTGGTTTTCAATCACTAAGCTTCTTAGCCTGACGGCTATGCCGTATAGCCTTATATCCGTATAGCCTTATATCCGTATTTCCGTATTTCCATATATCCGTACATCCGTATATCCATATATCCATATTTCCCTATTTTTGCGGCGGTTAACCGCCCGATCCGAAAATGACTGAAGAAAAAAGTTTGAATTTCCTGGAAGAAATTGTTGAAAACGATTTAAAAACTGGCAAATACCAGCAGATCATCACCCGCTTCCCGCCGGAGCCGAACGGGTATTTGCACATGGGGCATGCCAAGAGCATATGCCTGAATTTCGGCCTGGCAAAAAAATACGGCGGTTACACCAACCTTCGCTTTGACGACACAAACCCGGTGACGGAGGAAACTGAATATGTGGAAAGCATCAAGGGGGACGTCCGGTGGCTGGGCTTTGAGTGGCAGCACGAGCTTTATGCCTCCGATTATTTCGAGCAGTTGTACGCATTTGCCCATAAACTGATCGACAAGGGGCTTGCCTATGTGGATGACAGCACGAGCGAGGAGATCGCCGCGCTGAAAGGAACTCCGACGCAGCCCGGGAAAGCCAGCCGGGACCGTGACCGTACCGTTGACGAGAACCGCCGGCTCTTTCAGGATATGCGGGCCGGGAAATTCCCTGATGGGGCCAAGGTTCTGAGGGCGCGCATAGACATGGCCCATCCGAACATGCACATGAGGGATCCCATTCTTTACAGGATCAAACATGCGCATCATCACCGCACCGGTGACAAGTGGTGCATCTACCCCATGTATGACTTTGCGCACGGCCAAAGCGATGCTATCGAGAAGGTCACGCATAGCATCTGTACCCTGGAGTTTATCCCTCACAGGGAGTTATACGACTGGCTTATCGAGAAGCTGGAGATCTATCCTTCGCGCCAATATGAATTCGCGCGGCTCAACATGACCTACACCATCATGAGCAAGCGCAAGCTCCTGCAGCTGGTCAATGAAGGACACGTGAACGGGTGGGACGACCCGAGAATGCCTACGCTCAGCGCGGTGCGGCGCAGGGGCTTTACGCCCGAAAGCATCCGGGATTTCTGCGAGAAGATTGGCGTGGCAAAAAGGGAAAACCTTATTGATGTGGGGCTCCTTGAATTTTGCGTCCGTGAACACTTGAACAAGATCGCCCAGCGCAGAATGGTGGTTTTCGATCCCCTTAAGGTTGTTATCACCAACTTTGAGGCCGGCAAAACGGAAATGGTTGAAAGCGAAGACAACCCGGAAGCCGGCGTCGTGACCAGGCGGCAGGTTCCCTTCAGCCGCGAGCTGTACATTGAAAAGGAGGATTTCATGGAGAATCCGCCCAAAAAATATTTCAGGCTTGCCCCCGGCGAGATGGTCCGGCTCAAGAGCGCATATATCATCCGTTGCGATGAAGTGGTCAAGGACGCTGCCGGAAACGTCACCGAGGTGCGGTGCACCTACCTTCCGGAGAGCAGGAACGGCGCCGACTCGTCCGGCATCCATGTGAAAGGAACCTTGCACTGGGTCAGCATTCCCCACGCCATCGAGATCGAAGCCCGGCTCTATGACAGGTTATTCAAGGTGGAGGATCTCAGCCAGGCGGAAGGTGATTTTAAAGATTACCTCAACCCGGATTCGCTGCAAGTGCTTTCGACTGTTTATGCCGAACCCGCCCTCGGCAACGCGAAACCCGAAAACCGCTATCAGTTCCTCCGCAAGGGATATTTTTGCCTGGATCCAGACTCGACCCCGCGCAGGCTGGTCTTTAACCGCACCGTTTCGCTGCGGGATCTGTGGCGGAAATGAGGGGGTGTCAGCGGGCTCGCTCCGGCTAAAAGAGCCTGGCTTCCTCCACGATTTCCTTCGTGATGTTATAGAATTCCTTGTGCATGTTGAAAGGCGGCTCGCCGACCTGCTCCTTGATCACGTAGGTACCGTCTTCCTGCATGGTGTAGGCGTTCACATTGTCTTTCAGGTTAAACCGCAGGTTGTTGATCGCCTGCTGCCGCAGGATGTCCTCTTCCAACAGAAATA
>DASVOT010000464.1:0-9282 GCA_036383235.1 Chryseosolibacter sp. | reverse complement strand
AAAAACTTGTTTTTCATCATGCTGCGCCAGGTTATGAGCAGGTAGTTTTTGATCATGGAGGAAATGAAAGTTATTGATTAGACGCGTCAATCGTCCGGGAGTTGCACGAAAGACAATAAATATCATTCAGGATTTCATCGTTCTTTCGCGGATGCCGATACAAGAAAGCTGTTCATCGTAGTTGCCTGAGAGGCGATAGCGGTTCCTCCTGCGTTCCTCACCGGGCCGGGCCCTTCGGACGCAACCGAAAAACAGGCCTTCCGGTTTCCCGAAAGGCCCTCCAGAAATCTGGCGTAACCGATCGCCATAATCGGCCAGATCGATGGAATGACGCATTTGAGAATCCGGATGACGCCGTCTTGAGACTGCGTCATTCCGGATCTCAGATATGGAAATGCTCTTTGATGTTCTCGGTTACCACTTTGCCATCGAACAGGTTGACGATCCGGTGCGCATAGTTGGCGTCGTAAGGCGAGTGCGTTACCATGATGATCGTCGTGCCCTCTTCATTCAGCTGCGACAGCAACTTCATCACTTCTTCGCCGTTGGCAGAATCCAGGTTACCGGTGGGCTCATCGGCAAGGATCACTTTGGGTTTGGCGACAATGGCGCGGGCAATGGCGACGCGCTGCTGTTGACCACCGGAAAGCTGTTGCGGAAAGTGATTCCTCCGGTGCATGATGTTCATCCGCTCCAGCACTTCTTCCACTCGTTGCTTGCGCTCGCCGGAGGGAACTTTCAAATACAAAAGGGGAAGCTCGACGTTTTCGAACACCGTCAACTCATCGATGAGGTTAAAGCTTTGGAATACAAAACCGATTGAACCCTTGCGCAGCTGGGCGCGCTGGCGCTCCGAGTATTTGGCCACCTCGTGGTCGCCGAAAAAATACTCGCCGTTGGAAGGGTTGTCGAGCAGACCCACAATGTTCAGCAGGGTTGATTTCCCGCATCCTGAAGGCCCCATAATGGCGACGAATTCACCATCCTTTATCTCAAGGTTGATGTTGTTCAGGGCGGTGGTTTCCACTTCCTCAGTGGTGTAGATTTTTTCGAGGTTTTTCAGTTTGATCATGGCGATACATTTATTGAGTTAAGTATTGATGTTCAAGACGGATTTTTAGTTCTATTGAGTACTGCGATTTTATCGAAAGGTTACGACGTTTTTACCATGACGACATTTTAGCCCCTCCTATGTGCGGCCTGCCGCCGGGATGTCCACGCTGGCGGGCCTGCCCGCCGGGTTTTTTTAACATGCATTTCTTTGCGCCTCCGCGCCTTGGCGGTTAAAAAACTCAATCCAGCAACAGCACCTCATTGTCCCCGAAGTTCTCATACGAGGAGGTGATGACCTTGTCGCCGGGCTTCAGCCCCTCCAGCACTTCGAAATTTTCCGTGTTCTTCCTGCCGAGCTTGATGTCTCTTCTTACGGCACGCTCGCCGTCCACGACAAACACCCAGTTTCCGCCCGTGTCTTTATAGAACCCTCCCACCGGGAGCAGCAGCTCTTCCGAAGACTGCCCAAGCTGGATCCTCAGCCTGAGCGACTGGCCGCGGCGGATGCCGGTGGGCGCGTCGCCGACAAAATTCATATCCACTTCAAACCTGCCCGCCGTCACGCCCGGGTACACGTAGGTAATCTCGAGAACATAATCTTTGTTGTTGAAGGAGGTTTCGGCGCGCAACCCAGTGGATATGCGCGGCAGGTACAACTCGTCGATCGGCACCCGGACCTTGTAGCTGCCGACCACATCGATCCAACCGAGGCGCTGCCCGATGTTGACATTCTGACCCGGATCAAGTGGCGGATGAGAAAGCTGCCCATCGATCGGCGCACGGATCACGAGATTGTCGAGGATCCTGCCAACACCTTCAAGGCTTTCGGTCATTTTGCGCTCGGAGAAGTTCAACTCCCGCAATTGCCTGATCCTGTCAAGGGAGTCATTCTTATATACTTCATACGTGATGCGCCTCCTTTGAATATTGTATTTATAATCCGCTTCCGTCTTCTCAAAGTCCTGCTTGGAAATCAATTTCTTCTCAAAGAGTTGCTTCTGCCTGTAATATTGAGGCTCCAGGATCTGCAACTGATTATCAATGAGCGCCAAGGTCTGGCGCTGTTCAAGGTCGTTGCGCGTAATGGCCAGTCGTGTGTCCCGCTGCCTCGTAATACTTTCGTTTAGGGTGGCTTCCTGCTGTAAGACCTGTAATTCGCGGTTAAGGTTGCTTAATTCGAGGATAACATCTCCTTTTTTCAGCATCGCACCGCTTTCGGCTACAACTTTCTTTATCGTACCCCCCTCAACCGCATCGAGGTAAACCGTGCGGCTGGGCTCCACTGTCCCCGTTTGGGGGATGAATTCCTGAAAAACTCCTCTTTGTACTTCCGAGATCGTGATCTTGTCGCGCTCCACCTTCAGTTTTGAGCGCCGGTCGGCAAAAATAAACTGGTACCCTACAAAGACGATGAAGAGGGCAATCCCGCCGTAGGTTGAAATACGCTTGAGCGTCCACTTTTTCTTTTTGATCTGCTTATCCATTCCGTTTCCTGGTCTCTTTGAGATCGCCGCGCACCATGCGCCAGCGATTCAGCACCCCATTGCCAACAAACGTGCCAACCCACATATCCACCTTTTCAGACCCTTTAAGGCTTGAAAAAACGTTTTTGCTCGTTCACATGTGAACGGCTATGTTCGGTTCCGAACAACCAAACGGGTCAACAAGCGGCTTGGTGGGGCAACGGACCCTTAAAACGACATTTTGCGGTTTCGGTACACCGTTTGCCCATTAGCGGACAATCTGTTCAATTTCGACGAACCTGCACCGGATAAAACCTCATCCTATGGCTGAAACCAAACACGGCAAGATCCTGATAGTCGACGATAACGAAGACCTCCTTAAAGCGGCCCGCATGCATCTGAAACGCCATTTCGCGCAGGTCGACGTTGAAAAAAATCCGGAAGCGATCCCCTCCCTCATGGCGAATGAAGACTACGATGTCATTCTTCTCGACATGAATTTTACAAAAGACGTGAGCAGCGGGAGCGAAGGATACTACTGGCTCGAGAAGATCCTCAGCATCGATCCGTCGGCAGTGGTGGTGCTCATCACCGCCTACGGAGATATTCAGATGGCGGTGAAAGCGATCAAGGCGGGAGCCACCGATTTTGTTCTGAAGCCCTGGGAAAACGAAAAGCTTCTTGCCACCTTATACGCTGCCATGCGCCTGCGGGAATCGCGCGACGTCATTGAAACACTCAAGATCAAAAACCAGGAGATCAACCAGGCGCAGAACGAGCGTTACGCCGAGATCATCGGCCACAGTGCCGCCATGCAAAAAATATTTCAGACCATCGACCGCGTCGCCAAAACCGATGCGAACGTGCTGATCCTCGGAGAAAATGGCACGGGAAAGGAAGTGATCGCGCGCGCCATCCACAAGAATTCCTCGCGCAAAAACGAAACCTTTGCCAGCGTCGACCTCGGTTCGATCACAGAAACGCTCTTTGAAAGCGAGCTGTTCGGCCACAAAAAGGGCGCGTTCACCGATGCAAAAGAAGACCGCGCCGGCCGCTTCGAGCTCGCCAACAACGGTACCCTGTTTCTCGATGAGATCGGCAACCTTTCCATGCCGCTGCAGGCCAAGCTTCTCACGGCAATTCAAAACAGGAAAGTAAGCCGGGTGGGCTCGAACAAGGAAATCCCCATCGACATCCGCCTGATCTGCGCCACCAACATGCCCCTTTACGATATGGTGAAGGAGAACCGGTTCCGCCAGGACCTGCTCTACCGGATCAACACCATAGAAGTCGAGGTTCCGCCCTTGAGGGAACGCCTGGAGGATATTCCCCTGCTGGCCAATCATTTCCTCAAGCATTACGCCGCCAAGTATGAAAAGAACGTCACCCGAATCAGCGAAGCCGCCATCTCCAGGATGCACAAACACCCCTGGCCTGGAAATATCCGCGAGCTGCAGCACGCCATCGAGCGGGCAGTCATCCTCAGCAACACCCAGGTATTACAGCCGGAAGATTTCAATTTTACGCCAGCCGGACCGAAGGAAGACGGTCACCTTAACCTGGACCAGTTCAACCTTGAGGAGGTCGAAAAGCTTCTTATCCGCAAGGTGCTGAAAAAGTACAACGGCAATATCACGCAAGCAGCCTCCGAGCTGGGGTTGACCCGTTCATCGCTGTACCGCAGACTTGAGAAATACGGGTTGTGACGAATTCAAGATTCAAAGTTCGGCTTCGGTGGCTGAGCTTGTCGAAGCCCAAAATTCAAAGTTCGGCTTCGGTGGCTAAGCTTGTCGAAACCCAAGATTCAAAATTCAAGATTCAAAATTCAAGATTCAAGATTCAAGATTATTCAGGGTTAAGGGGTTGCATGTGGCGCAGCGGTTTTTAATTCTTATCTTGAATGCTGAATCTTCAATTTTAAATTTTGAATCTTGAATCTTGAATTTTAAGTTTTGAATTTCAGAGACTTTCGCGCCCGGGTCCTCCTTCGGGTAATATTTTTGGGACTGTCCATGGCCCTGTTCTCATTTATGATCACCCGGCCGAATATGCTTTTCGCGGCGGCCCTGACTGCCGTCATTATTTCTTTCCAGCTGGTCGATATATTCCGCTTTGTCAGCCAGACAAACCGGAAACTGACTCGTTTTCTTGAATCCGTCAAATACTCCGATTTCATTTCAGGCTTCACGGCCGACAACAAACTGGGAAAGAGCTTCAAGGACCTCAACATCGCCTTCAACGAAGTGCTGGAAGCCTTCCGGAAAGCCAGGTCTGAAAAGGAAGAGCACTGGCAGTACCTCAATTCCGTGGTGCAGCAGGTGCGCACAGGTATCCTTTCGTTCGACAACGAGGGCAATGTACAGCTGATGAATGCGAACGCCCGGAGGTTTATGGGCGTAACGGCGCTGACGAACCTGCGCGAGCTGATCCAGACGAATCCAAAATTATATCATACCCTCAATACGATCCGGCCGGGCAAGAGCGAGCTCTACAAGGTAAGCAACGAATTGTATCTCACTATCCAGTCGACAGAGCTCAGGATACGCGGCGTCGATGTGATGCTCGTCACGCTGCAGAATATTCAACCGGAATTGCAGAAGCAGGAACTGGAAGCGTGGCAGAACCTCACGCGCGTCCTCCGCCACGAGATCATGAATTCGATTACGCCGATATCATCACTAACATCCACCCTGCGCGAAATCCTCGACCACGACATGGAGCGAAAGAACAGCCACTACGAGCTGAAGGAGGAAGGAGCGGATGATCTCCGGGAAGGGCTCAGCACGATCGAGAACCGCAGCAAGGGGCTGATCAAGTTCATCGACGCTTATCGTGAATACACGTCTTTACCGAAACCTAAAATGACGGTCGTCAGGCTAAAGGACCTGATCGAAAAAGTATCGCAGTTGATGAAGCCCGAGCTGAAGAAGACGAACATAAAATTCCAGTCGACGTGCGAATCGGACTACCTCACCATCCAGGCCGACGTGGAAATGATCGAACAAGTGCTCATCAACCTCCTCAAGAACGCCATCGAGGCCCTTGCCGACACGGCAAAACCCGAACTTCAGCTGAGCGGGGGGTACGAGGAGAGCGGCGTAAAGATCGAAGTGATTGACAACGGACCGGGTATCATCAAGGAAGCGCTGGAACACATCTTCGTACCCTTTTATACCACCAAAAGAACGGGCTCCGGAATCGGATTGAGTCTCTCCCGGCAGATCATGCAAATGCACAACGGCTCCATCACCGTGGAGTCGGAACCGGAAGTGAAGACGGTCTTTACGCTGAAATTCTGATCAGGCAGTGCGCCTTCCGATTTGGCGCGCGGCACTTCATTTCATTTTTCGCTTGATCATTCCGGCAAAGGGACCGTACCTGTGTTCCCTTTCAGAAAAATTATCGGCATAGGGACCAAAAGGATGATCAAACGGCTTTGCTGCAACGTCGGGCCAGTCTCCGGGAAAATTTTTCACCGGCCTGGGAAGAGAATTGATGTACGCGGCCACATCCCATGCCTCCTCATCCGTTAAAACGGGGCTGTCATAGCGGGTACCGTTCGGCATATTGGCCTTCACGTAGGCGGCAAATCTTGAGAGGCGCAACAATCCTGCCCCTGTATTGTAGCTGTTCTCTCCCGCGAGCGGCGGATATTTCCATCCGGCGCTCCCGGCAATCCTGTACCCGGATCCTTCGGCTCCGTGGCAGAGCCGACAATATTTTTCGTAGACCAGTTTGCCTTTCGCCGGGTCGGCGGCACGCTCCAGCAGCGGAAGCTCAATCAACCCCGCACCCTTCGGAGTAACCCCGCTCTGAACATCTTTGCCCAGCCACCTGAAGTACGCGATCATCGCGCGCATCTCTTTGCTGTCCTCCTCCAGCGCCGTTCCGTTCAGGCTGCGTTCAATGCAGTCGTTGACCCTTTTCTCCATGGTTTCAATGCCTCCGGACCGGGCGCGGAACCTCGGATACATGGAAGCCACTGCGGCGTAATTGTTGCCAAACGGTTTCGTCCCGGCTTTCAGGTGACAGTTCTGGCAATTCATTCCGTTGCTGGTGGCCTTCACTTTACCGTTTGGACCGAGATAGTCCGCTGTATGCGCGATGAGATCGTGTCCATACCGGATCAGGTCGCCTTCCGGAGTGAGGGGAATCAAGGTCGAGTCAGGCGCGTGCCAGAGATCCGAACGCGGACTTTGCGCCGGTGCCACGTTTCGGGTTATCGTCTCCTTAGCCGGGCGGTTCGCGGGTTGGAAAAAAAGGTAAAAGCCGGACGCTCCCACGACGAAGGAGAGGCAGATAACGATCAGTGAAAGAATCAGGGGAACGCGTCTCAGAAATCCGGATTCTCCCTGAAGATCGCCGTTCATAGACCCGTTCTTTAATTGTGCGATTCCTTGATATATCCCCAGCCGTCAGCCTGTTTCATGACGATTTCCATAATTCCGTCGGGGACTACCTGCACGCCAGTGATGAGCTGCGATTGGTCAACGCCATCGCGCTGCATGGTCTGCGCGCAGACTTTGAAAGAAACGTTTTTTTTCAGGGCGAGCTCTTCAACAGTCCCGGCCGACGACGATTCCTCCTTGACGACGAGTGGCAGTGCGCCACCATACACCACTACTTCAAAGGTGGCGTCGGGATAGGCCTTTGCCATGCCTGAAACGTGCCGCAATACGGCCTGATGTGTTTCCGGGTCTTTGCTGGTAACATCGAAGACAATACGGGCAGGTTTCTTCTGACCGTAGCCAAAGGCCGGGAGAGCAATCAACAAAAGAATATACAGCTTCTTCATAGATCTTGCGTGACAGTTTGTTGGAAAATGGGTCGGTGGTTGTGGTAGAACAGAAACATCCGGTGCAGAGACGGAAACCGGGTCCATCTCCGCACCGGGTCAGGGATTATCCACCTGCATAACAGTACGCCATCTTTTTCTCCTGGGCGCGGCTCACGGCCCAAACACCGGATGGAACCACCTGGACACCGGGCAGTATGCCGCTCAGCCAGTCCTTCTTCACCTCTTCCGCCTCCATGCCCATTGCACGCCCGGCAACACCACTGTAGACGGTAAGTGCCATATTGCAAACGCAAAACAGGGCGCCTCTTTCCTGGAGTCTTTTCATTCCTTCGATGGCGGGCATGGGAAGATCTTTTCCCTGGGGGACCCAGAAAGGATTGCGCAGCGCCGGCGCGCCCGTGTTGTTGTCATTGATCTTGAACATCTCGCCGAACTTGTATTTTTCCCACAACCTGTCTTCCATTGCAAGGGGGATGGCATTGTGTCTCAGCACAACCATGGCTGTGAGATCATTGTCCGCTGAGCCGGTCTCGTTGTTGCTCGTATAATACACCCATGACCAGATCACGGGAAACCCGTTGTGCGGTTCGGGGGCATCGTACACAATCCGGTGGCTGCCTTTTACTTTGTTAAACCAGGCCTCAGCCTCTCCGGCTTTCGTAGTATCCATGGGCTTGCCTTCAAGAGAAGGAATACCCGCCATGAGCGCAGACGCACCTGCCGCGACGGTTCCAACGAACTTTCTTCGGGAAGAGAAATAGTTTTCCATAAGCTGATAATTTATTTTTGAAATGTTTAGGTAAGTTCGGACTCGAGAGGACCTTTATCGCCGATGCGGATCAACAAGGCGCGGAATCAAGGGTCCGCGATTCGGAATTACTCAATCATAGCGGGAGATGGTTTCTCTCGCTTGTCCCTGCTTCATCCAGAACTCTTTTGGCAATACACTTCCAGCCAGCAAAATCATTTCAATGGTAGTTCTTACCTTGAACTTGTTCAGCAACTTTTTGCGGTAGCTTTCAACGGTGTGGAAACTGATATGCATCTCGCCGGCAATCTTCTTTGAGGACATACCATGTGCAAGGAGATGCATGACCTCCTTTTCGCGGGGAGTAATGCTGATCTGACCGTTGTCAATTTTTTTAAAAGTGGAGTCCGGCACAAATATTTTTTCAAAATTCAAATCAGATTCCGGCAAAACAGAGGGCACTTGAGGGATCGGCGCGCGCGTTCTCAACATGTTATGTCATCCCTTAAAGGGCCTTCTCAGCACGTTTGCGCGCGCACACACTATTCTGCCTTCTACCAAGTTCATTATAATTTCTGAATCCATCAATACCTGAATTCAGGGATGGACTATTAGCCGACGGTCAATTGCCGGTGGTCAATGGCTGATATAGGATCCTGAACGGTTTCGGATGTGCTCCAGGCAACTCATATCTTCCTGAAGACGGCGCTGGCGTTATGGCCGCCGAAACCAAATGTGTTGCTCAGTGCTACCCGCACGTCTTTCCTGAGTGGTTGACCGAGCACGACATTCAGCCCGGGTGGCATCGCCGGGTCCAGGTTCGTTGTGTTGATGGTGGGCGGAATGATCCCTTCGTGGATTGTTTTGATGCAGATGAGCGCTTCCGCGGCGCCGGCGGCGCCAAGCATGTGTCCGGTCGCCGACTTGGTGGCGCTGATGTGCAGGTGTCCGGCTGTTTTACCAAAGAAAGCTGTCACTGCCTTCATCTCGCTGACGTCGCCCATCGGCGTGGAGGTGGCGTGCGGGTTGAGATAATCCACCTCGCCCGGACTTACTCCCGCATCTTCAAGGGCCCATTGCATTCCGAGCATCGCACCTTTTCCTTCGGGGTGAGTGGCCGTGAGGTGGTAGGCGTCGGCAGACATGCCTCCGCCTGCCACTTCCGCGTAGATGCGGGCGCCTCTTTTCCGGGCGTGCTCGTATTCCTCAAGGATCAGGGC
>DASVOT010000463.1:0-4457 GCA_036383235.1 Chryseosolibacter sp. | reverse complement strand
TAGCAATCCGGCTTTTAAAAACAAAAATAACATGTCAAATATCAGGAAAAAAACATTGGGGCTTGCCTCAGGGCAGGCCTGTGCTTATAACATATTGGTTTTCAATCACTAAGCTTCTTAGCCTGACGGCTATGCCGTATATCCGTATATCCCTATATCCGTATATCCGTATATCCCTATATCCGTATATCCGTATATCCCTATATCCCTATATCCCTATATCCACATATCCGTACATCCCTTCCCCCACCGGAAGCCCCGAATGATTTCATCCTGAAAGGTGTTATACAAGGTAAATCCGCATCGAACCTGCGAGCCGAGGACGCCTCGGGTGGCATTTGGATGGCCGGAAGCGACCATTATTTTCAACTTGTATGATTTTGGTCATAAGCATTGACGGGCGGGCCGGATACTTTTGATTTTAAAAACAATTATGAATAAACAACCCGGTATTCCTGACACATCCGGTATGACGGTTGCAGAGCTTGTGATCGCGCATCCGGGGGCGTTGTCTGTCTTTACAAAATACAATATTGATTATTGCTGCGGAGGAAACCGCAGCCTGGAGGATGCATGCATCCGCGCAGGATTGGATCATGAGAAGATCAGGAAGGAGATCATGAGCGCGCCCGTGCAGGAGTCTTCCATACCCCCGCGCGTGGAGCAATGGAGCGCTGGTTTGCTGGCCGACTACATTGTTCAGAATCACCATGCTTACGTGAAAAAGGCGATCCCTGAGATTCAGGCGCTGCTCGAAAAAGTGTGCATGGCGCATGGCGAGGAGAATATTGAATTGCTCAGCATTCAACAGGATTTCGAAGATCTCGCCGATGAGCTGCTAGGTCATATGAACAAAGAGGAGATGGCTTTATTCCCTGCGATCAAGCGACTGGAGGAGCATGATGACGCACGCCATCCGTTGGCCGCCAATCTCCAGGCTCCGATTGGCGTCATGGAGCAAGAGCATGTAGTTGCCGGTGATCTGGTTAAATCCATCCGCAGTTCCTCGAACAATTACACGGTCCCTGCATACGCCTGCCCGACCTATCGGGTAACGTACGAGAAGCTGCGCGAATTCGACCAGGATCTGATGACGCACGTGCATCTGGAGAACAATATACTTTTTAAAAGAGCGTCGCAGGGCGCCGGGAATTAAGGACACATTAACGACGACATCATGCAACTGAATCAACGAATACTCAGCGACCTGATCATCCACATGAAATATGCCCGCTATCTTCCTGAGCTTCAGCGGCGGGAGCTTTGGTCGGAGATATGTGACCGGTATGGCAGGATGCTGATCGAGCGTTATCCGCACATGGAGGGTGAGATCCGTGGAAATCTGGAGTTTGTTCTTCAAAAGAAGGTGCTTCCCTCCATGCGGGCGATGCAATTTGCCGGTCCGGCGATTGCCAAGAACAACAGCCGCATTTACAACTGCGCGTACATGCCGGTTGACGACATCAGGGCTTTTTCGGAAGCCCTTTTTCTGTTGTTGGGAGGCACGGGCGTGGGTTTTTCCGTTCAGCTTCATCACATTGAGAATTTACCGCCGGTCCGGAAGGCGCAAAAGAGCAGGCGGTTTTTGGTTGGCGACAGTCTTGAAGGGTGGGCCGATTCAGTCAAGGTGCTGCTCAAAGGTTATTTTGGCGAAAGCGAATACATACCCGAGTTTGATTATTCAGACATCCGGCATAAGGGCGCGCGGTTGGTGACGGCGGGCGGGAAGGCGCCGGGTCCTGAGCCGCTGAAGATCTGCATTGCGCACCTGTCTGCTATTCTTGACAGAAAACGCGACGGCGAGAAGCTGACGTCGCTGGAATGCCACGACATGATGTGCCATATTGCCAATGCGGTGCTTGCCGGAGGTATCAGGCGGTCTGCGATGATCTCGCTGTTTTCTTACGAGGATGAGGAAATGCTCACCTGTAAATTCGGGAACTGGTGGGAGTTGAATGAGCAGCGGGGGCGGGCGAATAATTCCGTTGTGCTGCCGCGGGATGGCACGAGCCGGGAAGAATTTTTCTCCCTGTGGAGGAAGATACAGCTTTCGGGCTCCGGTGAGCCTGGATTTTATTTCACCAACAACGTTGATTGGGGCACGAATCCCTGTTGCGAGATCGCGCTCAAGCCGTTCCAGTTCTGCAATCTGTGCGAGGTGAACGTCTCGGACGTCGAGAGCCAGGAAGACCTGAACGCGCGTGCGCGCGCGGCTGCCTTTTTTGGAACGCTTCAGGCAGGCTTCACCAACTTTCATTATCTGCGTGAGATCTGGAAGACCACAACCGAATATGAGGCCCTGATTGGCGTGGGGATGACGGGTATCGCCAGTGGAAGGGTGCTGGATATGGATCTGAAGGAAACGGCGGACGAGGTGAAGAAAACGAATCTTCATGTTTCTGCGAAGATCCACATTGAATTTGCCGCGCGCTGCACGACGATCAAGCCTTCGGGAACCTCTTCCATCGTGCTGGGTACATCGTCGGGTATCCACGCCTGGCACAACGACTTTTATATACGACGGGTCCGGATCGGCAAGAACGAGGCGTTATACGAATACCTGAACCGGAGCCATCCTGAGTTGCTGGAGGACGATATCCTGAACAGCAAGCAGGCGATTATCCGCATTCCGCAGATGGCGCCGGAGGCGTCGATCCTCCGGAAGGAGAATGTGATGGATCTCTTGTCGCGCATCAAGAAATTCAATACCGAATGGGTGCGCAACGGGTACCGCAACGGTTGTAACGCAAACAATGTTTCTGCAACCGTCAGCATACAGGACAATGACTGGCAAAAAGTTGGCGAGTGGATGTGGGAGAACAAGGCTTCTTATAACGGGCTGAGTGTGTTGCCTTACGACAACGGAAGTTACAGCCAGGCGCCTTTTGAGGACATCACGAAGGAGGAATTTGAGACACTGGAAAAGAGCCTCAGGGAGATCGACCTGTCCATGGTATTTGAACCCGATGACACGACGGATCTGCAGGCCGAGGCGGCTTGTGCCGGCGGCGCCTGCTCCATCGTCTAGCATTTCTGATAAAAATCATTTTTTAATCCTGCCAGGATGCGTAATTTTCTCCGAAAAAAGAGAAAGTTGTTTCCATCGAGGATTTTACAGCAGTATCATGCCCGCCTGCTGACCCTTCGGAAAGATCAGGTGCTGTTCCACGAAGGGGATCAGGCCATCGATTACTACCAGGTAGAAGAGGGATCGGTTAAGATGTACATTGTGAGCCCGGATGGCCAGGAGTTCATCCAGGGTATCTTTTCATCCGGCGAAAGCTTCGGCGAACCCGCGCTCATCGGAAGATTCCCCTATCCCGGCAGCGCCAAAGCCCTTGAAGGAGGGAAAGTCTGGAAGCTTGCAGGTGATTACTTCCGGCAGATGCTGCAGGAACATTTCGATCTCCATCTGAAAATGACCGAGGTCTTATGCCAACGATTGCGGTACAAATCCATGGTCCTTTCGGAAATATCCAGCTATGAGCCTGACCACCGGATCCTTTCCATTTTGAAATATTTCAAGGTTAAAAACATTAAACCCGGAGAAGACTGCAGGATCCGTATTCCTTATACCCGCCAGCAAATCGCGGATATGAGCGGTTTACGCGTTGAAACCGTTATCCGGACCGTTAAGAAGATGGAAAAGGAAGGCAAGCTTTTACTGGAAGGGCATAAGATCCTGTTTTAAGTCCGTTTTTTCACCGAATTTTACCACCCCGGTAGTTGTTAAGAGAGCATACCGCAACTATTCACAAATTTGCGGGGAACAGACTTATAAACATGATGACTCAAGTTGCCGACAAGAAGAGCCTTCAAAGCAAGATCCTGGAGTTAAAGCGGGAAAGGAATATCATCATACTCGCTCATTATTACCAGGTTCCCGAAATACAGGAAGTAGCTGATTTTGTGGGAGACAGCCTGGGGCTGTCGCAGTGCGCAGCCACCGTCAAAGCGGAAACAATTGTTTTTGCCGGCGTTCACTTCATGGCGCAGACCGCCAAGATACTGAATCCCGCGGCAACCGTTTTGCTTCCAGACCTGGAGGCGGGATGCTCGCTGGCAGACTCCTGCACGCCTGCCGACTTCGGAGATTTTCTCTCCGGGCACCCGGGTCATAAGGTGGTGAGTTACATCAATTGCTCGGCCGAGATCAAGGCGATGAGCGATATTATCTGTACCTCCTCGAATGCGGAGAAGGTAGTGCGGTCGATCCCCGCGAATGAGCCCATCATCTTCGCGCCCGATAAGAATCTCGGCCGGTACCTCATCAAAAAAACGGGACGCGAGATGGTCTTATGGGACGGTGCCTGCATTGTTCATGAAGCTTTCTCCATCGAGAAGCTGCTGAAGCTGCATCAGGAATTTCCGGACGCGAAGATTGTGGCGCATCCGGAATCCGAGAGCCACTTGCTGAAGGTGGCGCATTACGTTGGATCGACCACGGGCATGATCAA
>DASVOT010000462.1:0-2170 GCA_036383235.1 Chryseosolibacter sp. | reverse complement strand
GTGCGATGAGGGCGTTCCTGAAGATCTTCTCCCCTGAAATCCGTTTTGCCAGGAAAATATTGAGTTGGCTGGCTCCGATAAATCCTACTGAAAGCAAGGCGAAGATGCCGCCATATGCCTTTGCGCTCACCTTGTAGATGTCCATGAAAATGACGGGAGATCCGGCCACGTAGATAAAAAGTGAGGAAAATGAAAAGGCGCCGGCAAAGGCGTAGGTCGCGAACTGCGGTTGCTTCAGGATACCGGAGAATGTTCGCAGGATTGGCCCGGCCTTTAGGGAAACTGTGCGGTCGGGTGGTTGGCCCGATGGAAGAAAAAGAAGCACAACGGCAAACACTGAGCAGCCGATTCCGGCGATGGTCAGAAAGATCGCTTTCCATCCCAATGAAACCGTGATCAGGCTTCCGATCGTCGGGGCTAGCAAAGGGGACACCCCGATCACAAGGATAAGCAGGGAAAATACTTTCGCGCTTTCTTTGACGGGGAAAAAATCTCTGACCATGGTGACTGCGGCCACCCAGGCAACACTTCCGCCAATCGCCTGAACAAAGCGCAGGGCGATCAGCATGCTGTCGGTATCCGCCTGCGTGCACAAGATGCTCGCTACGATGAAAACAGCAAGGCCGGCATACAACGGCCTCTTTCTTCCAAAACGGTCCAGCAATGGCCCGTATAGAATCTGACCCAGTGCCATGCCGATGAAGTAGCTGGTTACAGAAAGTGCAATCCTCGATGGGGTTGTGTCGAAATAGTGGGCGATATTCGTGAAAGCAGGAAGATACAGGTCGATGGCCAGCGGCGTCACGGTGGAAAGTGCGCCGAGAATCCATATGATAAAAGTCTTGCTGCCCGTAGGTGCCATGCAAATGCCCGTTTTTTAAGAGGGCGAAGATAGGCGAATGGACCAGATCGCATTGCCTTCCCGTTAAAAAAATATTGGCAGCCATTTCCCCGGCAGGTGGTCATCGCGTGGCCGGATGGATCGTTGGGGTGCGCGGTTGTAAAAAAATAGCGGAAAAAACTTGCGCAGTTAAATGACTGCATATAGCTTGCAGTCAAATAGCTGCATAAAATGGATTTGAGAAGAGATGTATTTCAGGCGATAGCAGACCCGACGCGCCGGGCGATCATCACGCTGGTGGCACTTCACGCGATGACGCCTACGGCAATAGCGCAGAAATTTGACTCGTCCAGGCAGACGATTTCGAAGCACATACAGATCCTCACCGAGTGCGAACTGCTTGAGCAGGAGCAGAACGGACGGGAGATTTACTATCATCTAAACCCGAGAAAGATGAAGGAGATAGCGGATTTTATCGAGCCCTTCCGAAAAATGTGGGATGAGAGGTTTACTAAACTCGAAGCCGTAATGAAAAAGTACAAATCGCGATAGCCAAAAACCACACAGACATGGAAAGAAAAACGAAGATCGATGCCGAAGACGGCAAGCAGGAATTGCTGATCACGAGGGAATTCGATCTGCCATTGGAGCTGCTTTTCAGAGCGTACACTGAGCCTGAGCTTGTCGAGCAGTGGATGGGCACCAAAGTACTGAAGTTTGATGCAGGCCGGCACGGCAGCTATCAGTTTGAAACGACGGATCCGAAGGGAAACAAACACCGGTTCAACGGGACCATCCATGCGTTTGAGCCAAACCGGAAGATCACACGCACCTTCGAAATGGAAAATTCTTCGTTTGGTGTTCAGCTCGAGGTCTATGAATTTGAGCGCCTCACTGAGGATACCTGCAGACTCACTATGCACGTAATATTTGAATCGGTTGACCAGCGAGACCAGATGCTCCGCCTGCCTTTTGCTCAGGGCCTGAACATGGCGCATAACCGTTTACAGGAAATCGCCGGGAAACTTGCCGGCCAAACGCGTTAGAACAAAACAAACAAACGTGAAACAGACCTCTATGAAAAAACGAGATAAGATCATCTATTGGACTTCCACAATCTGGCTTGCATTGGGAATGGCGTCAGTGGGTGGCGGACAGGTATTTAAGATGCAGGCTGGACAAGGGGGAATGGACATGATCACGCATTTGGGCTACCCCGCCTATTTTCTTGTGATCATTGGCGTCTGGAAAATCGCGGGGGTCATCGCGGTGCTGATACCCAAGTCTCCCCTGCTTAAGGAATGGGCCTACGCAGGTTTTTTCTTTGTG
>DASVOT010000461.1:0-3188 GCA_036383235.1 Chryseosolibacter sp. | reverse complement strand
TGAACGAGCGCGAGCTCGTTCCCGACCTCATTGTCTCCAGCCCCGCAGAGCGCGCCTTGTCCACCGCCATCCTTCTGGGGGAAAAAATCGGATATCCGGCGAAGAATATACACACGGATGGCAGGCTGTATCATGCCACGGAAGATGAGATCCTGTCGATCGTGCGCAAGTTCAACGACAGCAACGATGAGGTGATGGTTCTGGGCCACAACCCGGGGCTCACGGATTTTGTGAATTCGCTGAGCGGCGACCTGGTGACCGACAACCTTCCGACGTGCGGCATTGTGGCCATTAGCCTTGACGTTGGTTCCTGGACGGAGGCCGGATGGGGTAAGGGGAAGGTCGGCTTTTACGATTTTCCCAGGAACACATCCGGGCGGTGAACGGGCCGGCTACCGGGTGAATGGCAGCATGTCCCAAACCCGTTTCTTCAGCACACCGAATTCCCGGAAGCGGTAGCCCACGAGTACTTTGAAGACGCTGTTATTGTTGGAGAAGGTGGCGTCCCTGAATTTCAGGGAGCTGCCCTGTGAAAGAAAGCTGATTCCTCCGAAGATCCTGTCGGCGTTATAGCCGATGGCGAGGCGCCCGCTAAAAAACGAGTTGATGGCAATGTCGTGATGGGTGGACGCGCTTCCCTCGAGGGCGTAATTGATCCAATGGTGAGCCGGACCAAAGGCAAGTGTGGCGTTGATAAAAAAATTGTGGTAGATGAGATTCTGCGTATAGCCCGGAGCGATGCTGAAGGTGGTGTAGCGCAGGCGGGTAAAATCGACTTCCGGTCCGTAGTCGGCTTTCCGGTCATCGATGACGATGGACGAGTCGGCGGCAACCCGGAATGTATTCAGCGCGGCGAACAGCAGGAAAGAGCCTTTGGTGTACAGCTGCCTTTCGGAGAAATTATAGGCGGACCTGAAAGAGAATTTCTGGTTGTTGAACACGTAGTTTGCCGTGGCCCCGAAATTCTTCGTCGCGATGTCGCGCCGCTGGGGAAACGGTTCGTTGGTCTGTGGTTCATGATCGCGGTCGACGAGATAGAAACCTGAGTATCGCTGGTAGAAGGCATCCAGCCCCCACCGTTTGGCAAGCGCATTCAACTGGATATCGCGCGCCACTGACTTGCCGTAACGCTCGATGCTGTTTTGCGCGAGCGGTATGGCGTACCCCAGCTCCAATCCCACTTCAAACAAATACACTCCGAGCCCAAGGCTGTACGTATTGTTCGGCTTATAGGTCAGGAGCGCGCTTTTATCGGTCTTTGCAAGCTCAAAACTCTGGCTGCGCTGTTTCAGCACCGGGTAAAGAAAGAAATAATCCGGGAATCTTTGTATGTAATGGCTGCGCAGCGAGTCTTTAGCATGCGCTTTTGGCCGGGTTTCATCGCCTCCTGTTATTTCCGCCTCCTGAGCGCGCAGAAGAGCGGGAATGCAACAGATGACCGATAGAAAAAAAAAGCGCATCAAAGGATATATTCGCTTACGTCCTTGTTTTTGACAAAGCCGCTGAGTGTGGCGCTGACCATGCCTGCGTCGAGGGTGATGTTGGAGGAAGGCGGGATCTTGTCGGGGACGTCGAACAGGAATTCGTTGAGCAGTTTGCTCATGACCGTATGCAGCCGGCGCGCGCCGATATTTTCCAGCTCGGAGTTGATGACAAAGGCGGTGTTCGCGATCTCTTCGATGGCGTCATCCGTAAAGGTGATGGTGACATCCTCCGCTTCGAACAGAGCCTGGTACTGTTTCGACAGGGCATTCTTCGGCTCTTTCAGGATCCGGATAAAATCATCCTTGGTGAGGTTGTTCAGTTCCACCCGGATGGGAAAGCGACCCTGCAACTCCGGGATGAGATCCGATGGCTTGGACATATGAAATGCGCCAGCTGCCACGAAGAGAACGTGGTCGGTCTTGATGATGCCGTGTTTTGTATTGACGGTGCTGCCCTCGACAATGGGCAGGAGGTCGCGTTGCACACCTTCGCGGCTGACATCGGGGCCACCCCCGCCTTTTTTGTAACCGGAGGCGATCTTGTCGATCTCGTCAATAAAAATAATTCCTGCGTCTTCCGCGCGGCGAATGGCTTCTTCCTTCACTTCATCCATGTCGATGAGCTTGGCTGCTTCTTCTTCCAGGAGGATCCTCCTCGCCTCGGCTACCGTCACCTTTCTTTTCCTGGATTTTTTCGGCATCATGCCATTGAGCATTTCCTGGAGGTTCATCATGGATACTTCATCCATCATGCCCGCGCCCACCATTCCGACATTCGCGCCGGACGCACCCTTGATATTGATTTCAATTTTGCGGTCTTCCAGCTCTCCCTTGCGGATCTTCTCGCGGAACAGCGTGCGGGTACGTTCGTTCAGTTCTTCGTCGGTGGCGGGGGCACCCGTGTCGCCCTGTGTTCCGATGCCGGCGGCGGAGCGCGAGGTTTGCGCTTTCAGCGGCGGAATGAGCGCGTCGAGAATAATGTCTTCGACGATGACGGCGGCCTTCTCCTTCACCTCTTCTTTTTTGCGGGCCTTCACCATGTTGACGGATTGTTCCACCAGGTCGCGCACCATGCTTTCCACATCGCGGCCTACATAACCCACTTCCGTAAACTTGGATGCCTCCACTTTCACGAACGGCGCATCGGCAATGCGCGCAAGCCGGCGGGCGATTTCGGTTTTGCCCACGCCCGTTGCCCCGATCATCAGGATGTTGTTCGGAACAATTTCTCCTCTTATGTCGGATTTCACATTCATCCTCCTCCACCGGTTGCGGAGGGCGATGGCCACATTTCGTTTTGCCTCGTCCTGGCCGATGATATATTTATCCAGCTCGGCAACGATTTCTTGCGGCGTCAGATATTTTGCATCCATCATAGTTTTATCTTTTTCAAAAACTGGTCTACATTGGTTGACAAAGTAAAGGAATAACCGGCATTTCCCGCGACATAGGGGTTGCGGCTGAAGACAAATTCCACTGGCTTCACTAATAAAGAGAATCCATACGAGATGCCGGCCACTGAACCACCGGTTCCGGTTTTCAGCGCCTGCCGGAGCAAATAATTGTAACCAACCATAAGGTTTACGTTCCGGTGAAGTAAAATTTCCGCGCCTGCATTCACGTGGCTGAAAACATTCTTAAGCGCCGATATCTTTTCTCCGGTGGCGTCACTGCCAGCCAGCAGGTCGCCGCGCGTGAGGTTCC
>DASVOT010000460.1:0-7073 GCA_036383235.1 Chryseosolibacter sp. | reverse complement strand
CAGTTTAGTACTTCCTCCGTCCATGACCACCAGGTCGATGACGGTTCCCTTCGGCACGAGCACCCCCGGCACCACTTTATTGCCATTGATCTGCATTTCCTTGACCACGTTCAGGAACGGGCCCCTCACGAGATGGATCTTTCCCCGTTTCAGCTCGCTTCCTCTCAGCACCGCCTCCGCGTTGGTCAGGGACCCGTCGATCAGATCGGGCATCTTTACCGTGGGCGGATTCCTGCGGTTGATGGAGACGAAGATCTTTCTGTTTTCCTTCACCTTTGCCCCGGCAGCGGGAAACTGTTTCAGCACGGTCAGCGGCGGATATTCCGAGGAATACGAGGAATCGTTCACTTCATACCTCAGGTCGTGGCTGGCGAGAAATTCCTCTACTTTTGCGATGGGAAGACCTTCGACATTGGGTACCGTGATGCTCTCGCCGTGGTTGGTGATATGGGGCAGGTACACATAAAAATAGAACACACCCAGCAGAATGAGCAGGGCAATTGCCAGGATCAGGTGCACCAGCAAGCCGCCAAGTGTGTTGGGTTTGAGCGTTAGTCCGAGGTCTCGAAAATTGAACTTCATCCGGTATAGGGTAATTTTCCCAAAGATACGACAATCAGAATTTCAGGGACGAATTGTATTCGCGCTCGATGCGTTTGCCCCGGTCGTAACGCTCCTGCGCGAGGTTGAGCAGCCGCGAGATCAGGTCGGTGAAGCTGATCCCCCGTTCCTTCCACATCATGGGAAACATGCTTGAGTTCGTAAAGCCGGGGATCGTATTGATCTCGTTGATATAAATTTTTCCCTCGTCACTGAGAAACAGATCCACCCTGGCAAAATCCTCGCAACACAAGGTCTTGTAGGCTTTCAGGCAGACCTCGCGCACTTTTGCCGCCGTCTTCGCCTCCAGCCTGGCCGGCACTTCGATCTGAACGGCATCCGGATCAACGTATTTCGCATCAAAGGTGTAAAAATCGTATTTGCTGTTGACGACAATTTCGCCGGGAAGAGAAGCCTCGGGAGGATTATTCCCCAGGATGGCGCACTCAATCTCGCGGCCGGTGATGAATTCTTCCATCAGAACCGAATCATCGTAACGGAATGACTCCTCCACAGCTTTCGCGAAAGCCGCTTCATTCTTCACTTTGCTGACCCCCACCGATGAGCCGAGGCTGGCGGATTTAACCATGAATGGAACGCCGAGCGACTTCCTGACCGCCTTGAAATCGATCTTCTCTTTCTCTGTATAGTGAAACGCCACGTAATTGGCGACGGGCAATCCCGCATCCTGCAGCAGCCGTTTCGCGACGATCTTGTTCATCGACAGTGACGACCCGAGCACGCCGGTGCCCACCATCGGGATGTCCATCGCTTTGATCATGCCCTGGATGCTGCCATCCTCGCCGTCGGTGCCGTGCAATACAGGAAACACAATGTCCGCCTTTATCCTGTCGCCGCTTGACACCAGGATAAATCCCGGACTTTGAGCGTCGAGAATCAATCCCAGGGCTTTTCCCTGACCGATATCTTTTGTTACGCCGGAGGTGAGGAACCATTGGCCGGCTTTGGTGATACCGACAAGGAGGGGTTCAAACCGCTCCTTATCGATGTTCTCGAAAATATTGCGCGCTGAGTTCACAGAAACGCCATGCTCCACCGACCGCCCCCCGTACAGAATGGCTACTTTTTTCTTCTTTGACATTGATGTTGAATTGCGCCCTAAAGATATTAAAATCAACCCATAGTCCACATCCCGCCGACGGATGCGTGAATTCCCTCCATGAACGCCGGGCCGGTCAGAACACCAACACTTTCGATGTGTAAAATTTCTTACCGATCTGAACCCTGATAAAATAGACACCGGGAGGCAGCCGCGAAGAAAGGTTCAGGGGATAAGTCTGATTCAAAACGTCGGTCAGCATGCCATCCGTCTCCATCGCGCCTGCCGCATTGAGAAGCGTAAAGCGCACATCCTGTCTCTCGGGAAGGTTGAAGGTGATCTTCAGGTTGGCCTGATCCGGGTTTTCCAGGGTGTATCCATAGACGGAATAAAGAGAGCCGATCTCGATCGGATCGGGATTTGCAGTGGTGTAAAACTCGATGTTGTCCAGGTATAAATTGTTTCCCCCGCCGTTGCGCACGACAAACGCTATGCGCACATCAGCATTGCCGGCCAGGGTCGTAAGGTTTACGGCTATGTTTTTTTTCCAGTCGACGTCAGTCTGAGGCAGCCAGGCGTTGTTCACGATGGCAGCCTGGGGAAAATTATAGGTCAGCGATTGATAGGTGATGCCGCAATCCGTGGAGGCAAGGATGTCCAGCGTCTCCCGCCCCGCGTCGCTCGCGGCGTACGACAGGTCGAACAGCATGCTGGCCTGTGCCGTTCCTGAAAAATCCAGCACGGGGCTCACGAACCAGGCTTCATCCCCGGGCAAATTGTCGTTATATGCGTTGAAATACAGGGAAGTCCCGGAGTTTGTCGCTATGGTCTCCCAGGTCTTTCCTCCGGCGGGATTGACGATGGTCCAGGCAGGAGTGAAGGTACTTTCAAAGTTCTCCCGCAGCGGTATCCTGTCCTCGCTCTTGTTCACGACGATGGTATAGGTGCTCTCGTCGTTGGTCTCATCGTTGTCGGCAAAGCCATTCGGGTTTCTCAGATCGATGAAAAGCTTGTTCACGCCCTCTGTGAAATTCATGACGGGCAACGTGATCTCCAGGTCCTGCCCGATGGAAAGATCCAGGTTGTTTACGCTGAACGTCTGGATGGCCCCTCCGTTCACAGCGTAGTCCACGTCGAGGGAAGTCAGCGTGACGCTCCCGGCATTCCGGATCGATATCACGGGAGCGATCTGATCCTCGCAGGTGACAACCGCCGGGGTTACCAGTCCCGTGAGGGAGGCGTCCCATGTCTCCTGTGTGAAGAGGCTGATGTTGTCCAGGTAAATGTTATTTCCCCAATCGTTGATGCCGACAAAGGCGACCTGCACTTTGCTCATCCCGGTGAATGCCGACAGGTTGATGAGCTCCCTTCTCCATTGTGACGGTGACGCCGGCGTGAAAGCAGTGGAGGAAGGCGGCGCGGTCTTCAGGGTGTCGGCTGCCTTGTTGTACACCACTGTGCCTTCATAGAGGGTCTGGCAGTTCGCCAGCACGATGACCTTCAGGCGGTCGTTGCTGGACTGGAACCGTGCGTAGGCGACATCGAAGGCAAGCGTTGCCGTCGGGGCGGCCGAGAGGTCAACGATGGGGCTGATGTACGCGTCGATTTCTCCCACCTTGTCTTCGTACGCGAAACAATTCAGCTTCAGTGCCTGGTTGGTGGGCGTGTTGCCGGGGGCGGTGACGATCTGCCAGGTGATTTGCCCGTCAGGATTGTAGGTAATCCAACCGGGAGGCGGTGTCGTGAAGTCCACGCTGAAAGGGGTGGTTGCAAACGCCGGAACGATGACCGTGGAGGTTTTCAGATCATTGTAGCTTCCTCCATCGGTTCCGCCATTCGTCAGCAGTATCTGGAAGCTGACATTGTGGTTGCCGGGAGCCATGACCAGTGGACTGAAGGAGACGTTCGCGCTTTCGAGAGGAGCGAGGGAGAGCGGAAAGTCGGTGGTTTCCTGTGTGACGCCATCGAGGACAAAACGGATGCGGGCGCTTGTGATGGCGTTGCTCCCGTAGTTTCGCACTTCAATGACGGGCGTGACCAGCGTATCGCATACGGATCCATCCGGCGACACGATGCTTCGGATTCCCAGGTCGTTGGGCAGGGGGGCCGGATCCTGCAGACCCGGCGAGCTGAGCAGGCTGTTCCTTCTCGGACTGTTTTCCAGCACGGTGACCATGCGGCTGACCTGGCCTTGCGTAAACAGGTTCATGCAGTCGTCGTCGGTATAATCGAGGTAATTCTGGAACATAACGGTGTCGCCGCAGCTATCCGTTCGCGGATGGGTTGGACACCCGTTGGTATTGGCGGCCTGGTTCGGCGTATCGGCAACGTAGTCGCTACCGCTGCAACCCGTGTCGTCGCCCCAGATGTGGATGAGTCCGAGGAAGTGCCCTGTTTCGTGGGTGGCGGTCCGTCCTTTGTCGAAGATGGGGTCCAGTGTAAAGGCGCCGTCGTCGACCGAGCCGAAAGCCTTGTACCACACTACGATCCCGTCGGTCAAGCGGTTGGTCGAGGAGTTTTCCATTCCCTGAAGCGTGGACTCCGGCATCTGGGCGTAGCCCACGAACCCGTCGGTGAGGTTGCATACCCAGATGTTCATGTATTGCTCGGCGGGCCAGTAGCTGGTTTTCTTCAGGTCGTAGTTGTCGTTCATCGTCCAGGATGCGCGTCCGCCGTTTACACGCACGATGCCTGTCGTCGCCAGTCCCTCCGGGTTTTGTTTCGCCAGCACGAACTGGATATCCAGGCTTCCCGCCACCGCGGCGAATTCCGGCGGCGTATTCACAGTATCGGCGTTCATGCGCCGGAAGTCGTCGTTGAGAACGCGTATCTGCGACTGCACCTGTGCGTCGGAGATGTTGGCGCCTACGCCCACAGGCTCTCCGTTATGGACGACATGCACGACAACGGGAATCCTGTAGGGCGCCACCTTCTGGCGGCCCTGCCGCGCAGTCTGCGACAGCAGCATGCGCTCGCTCAGCCACTGCTCGAACCGGATGCGGTAGAGGGCGTCATCCGGATGCAGCGTTTTTGAATAGGCCACTGTGCCGCAACGGTCGCGGTCCTGGGCATGTACCGGGAGAGAAATGGGTGGCGCCGCAATGACCACGCATGATAAAAACACGTATTGCAGCACCCGCCTCATGAAGATTGTTAATGCGTGTCGATCAATTGGTTTCGAAGACGTTAAAAGTAATGAGGGGGATTTACAGGTTCAGCGGTATCAGGTTGATCACTTCCACTCCTTTGATTTCGGGAACATCGCGCCGGATGGCAGCCTCCACGCCCGCTTTAAAAGTCATGGAAGACATGCTGCAATTTCCGCAGGTGCCCACAAATTCCAGTTTGACCCGATAGTCGGGCGTGATCTCGTTCACCCTGACATTTCCCCCATCGGCTTTCAGGTACGGCCGTATGGAATCGAGAGAAGCTTCAATTTTTTTCGTTAACTCGTCCAGGTTCACTTCGTGTGTGTTCATTAAACTTTCAATTCGACCTTTTGCGTACTTGCAAAGTTAGCATTTCTGATGGCAACCTGCCTGGCCAGCGTCCGCGCCAGCACGTGAAAAGCTTCAGCCGTCGGGCCTTCCTTCAGGGCGGCGGGCAATCCCGCATCGCCGCTTTCGCGGATACTCTGCACCAGCGGTATCTGGCCCAGCAGGGGAACATGGTACTTTTCCGATAAGTTCTTGCCCCCGTCCTTTCCGAAAATATAATACCGGTTACCGGGCAGCTCCTCAGGTGTAAAATACGCCATATTTTCTACGATACCCAAAATGGGCACGTTTATCTGGGGTTGCTTGAACATGGCCAGCCCCTTGTTGGCGTCCGCAAGGGCTACTTTCTGAGGCGTGGTGACGATCACGACACCCGTGACCGGAACAGTCTGTACCATCGTCAGATGAATATCGCTCGTTCCCGGTGGCAGGTCGATAAACAGGTAATCCAGCTCCCCCCAGTCTGCGTCGCCGAAAAATTGCTTCAGCGCCGAGCTCGCCATCGGCCCCCGCCAGACCACCGCGCTGTCGGGTGGCGTGAGGAAGCCTATGGACAGCAGCTTTACTCCATACTGCTCGATAGGAACGATTATGTTTTTTCCGTTCACCTGCTTCACATACGGTTGCTCGTGCTCGCAGTTAAACATAGTCGGAATGGAAGGACCGAAAATGTCGGCGTCGATGAGGCCCACTTTCGCACCTTCCTGCGCCAGGGCAACGGCAAGATTACTGGTAACAGTCGATTTTCCCACTCCGCCTTTACCGGAAGCAATGGCGACGATATTTTTCACCCCCGGAAGAATGGGGGCGTTAGTCCTGAGCGTAGTGACAGAAGATGTGATATGGATGTCGATCGCCGTATCCGGGCCGACCACGCGTCTGACCGCATCTTCGCAATCCTGCCGGATCTTTTCCTTTAACGGACAGGCCGGTGTCGTCAAAATTACCGTAAACGATACTTTTTTGCTTTCGACGACAATATCTTTAATCATGTTCAGGCTCACCAGGTCTCGTTTCAGGTCCGGGTCCTCTACCGTTGAAAGCGCTTTTATTATATCGGATTTTGAATACGTCATGATCTGTTAACAAAAAATTCCGGGCAAAACGTTTAATGCCCGCAAGTTAATGACGATTTGCGAAATATGGAGGCAAATCTCCCCTGAACGCTGATAAAGATCATACAATTTCAAAACGATCATTTACACGGTATTTTCGCCGGATCAAGTATCTTTGAAAGATCAAATTCTCCTAAAAAACCGACTGTCAGCCCCATTCCATGATTGCCCGTGAAACGATAGATGAGATCAAAGCCCGGGTAGACATCCTCGATGTGGTGAGCGATTTTATTTCCCTTAAGCGCTCCGGCCAGAATTACAAGGCCCTCAGTCCCTTTACGAACGAGAAAACCGCATCTTTTTACGTGGTTCCCTCAAAGGGAATCTTCAAGGACTTCAGCAGTGGCAAAGGCGGTGATGCCATCACCTTCGTCATGGAGCACGAGGGCATGTCTTACCTGGAAGCCCTTCGGTACCTGGCTAAAAAATACGGCGTCCCGATAAAAGAGGAGGCGGCAGGAGCGGAGGAAGCGGCGCATCAGAACGACCGCGACAGCCTCTACATCATCATGGGCTTCGCCCGCGATCTCTACCGGGACCTGTTGAAGAACAACGACGAAGGTAAAAGCATCGGCCTGAGCTATTTCCGCGAACGCGGATTCAATGACCGCACCATCGACAAGTTCGAGCTCGGGTACTGCCTCAACCAGTGGGACCATCTGACAAAATCGGCCCTCGCGAAAGGATACAGCGAAGAGATGCTGGAAAAGTCGGGGCTGATGATCAGGAAAGAGGACGGCAAAAAATACGACCGCTTCCGCGGAAGGGTGATCTTCCCCGTGCACAACCTGGCGGGCAAAG
>DASVOT010000459.1:0-2168 GCA_036383235.1 Chryseosolibacter sp. | reverse complement strand
CGACGCAGCCGAAGGTGACAGGGTCTTCAGCGCAAGAATCCCGGATCAGGTATTCGGAATTTTCCGGGTCGTCATCGAGGCCCGGGACGAATTCGGAAACCGGTCCGTGCAGGAGGCGAAAGAGACGTTTGTGCTGCATTGAAAAACGTGGCTGAGCTTGTCGAAGCCCAAGATTAAAGATTAAGAGATTTGGTTATGTTATGAAAAAAGAAAATTACAGTCATTCCAGGAGGGATTTCATCAGCAAGTCAATTCTTGCGGGGACGCTTTTACCCATTGCGCAAGGCATCGCTCACGCCGGCACAGCAGTTAACTTGCCCGCGACCAGTCCGCTGAAGGTGCATATCTTCTCCAAGCATCTTCAGTTCCTGAACTATCGGGACATGGCGTCCGCCGCGGCGGAGATCGGGTTTGACGGTGTAGACCTTACCGTACGTCCGAACGGGCACGTGCTTCCGGAAAAAGTGGAAACCGACCTGCCAAAAGCTGTGGATGCAATCCGCAAGGCCGGATTGATGAACACAATGATGACAACCGCCGTAGAAAATGCCGCAAGCCCGACGGACAAGAGGGTGCTCGAGACGGCCGCGAAACTCGGAGTGGAATTGTATCGGATGAACTGGTTCAGATATCCTGAAAACAAAACCATTCCAGAGGCAATCGGGCAGTTTCAGCAAGCGATCAACGATCTCGGAATGCTGAATAAAAAGATGGGACTCAAAGGATGCTATCAAAATCATTCAGGTGAACTGGCGGGCGCCTCGATCTGGGAATTGTGGGATATGGTCCATACCGCAGATAATGCATACATCGGCGTTCAGTACGACATCCGACACGCCGTCGTGGAAGGAGGACTGTCATGGAAAAATGGACTTCGCCTCATCCATCCGCACATCAAATTACTGGCGATAAAAGACTTTGTCTGGAGAAAGGAAAACGGCAAGTATGTTGTGCAGGACGTCCCGCTCGGTGAAGGGATGGTCGATTTTACCACCTACTTCAGACTGTTGAAACAATACAACATTCAGGTTCCCGTCTCGCTGCATTTTGAATATGAGCTCGGCGGTGCCGAACACGGACAATCAAAAATCAGCGTCGCCAAAGAAGTTGTCTTCTCTGCCATGAAACGGGACCTTGGAAAATTGCGGGAGATGTGGGCTGCAGCGTGGGGGTGAGTATAAGGGTATAAGGGGTACGGAGATACGGAGATACGGAGATACGGATATACGGATATACGGATATAGGGAAATACGGATATAGGGATATAATAAGGATATAATGATATCGAGATAAGGGTGAGGTGAGGATGAAGGTTTACTGGAACAATTATGAAGAACAAATATTTACTGACGGGGGTGTGGCTGCTGGTGGTGATGGGAACGGTGGAGGCATTCCAGTCGAAGCCCGCACAGCAGACAGCCCGGCTGCCGTATGAGCAACTGCCGGATGTGATGCCGGGCACGAAGCCTCTGAGTCCGGAAGAAGACCGTTCAATCAAGATCCTGGATGGGGCGCATCAGTTCATCGAATCCCTTATCAGCGCTGCGCCTGCCGGCCGTTCGCGATTATGGCAGCGGGATTTGGGTTCAAGAACGGCCTATGAGCGTTCAGTCGATCCCAACCGGCGGCGCTTCATGAAGATCCTTGGCGTCGAAGACAAGCGTGAACCGCTGGAGAGCTACAAGCAGGTGCTGCGCGAGCAAAATCCCCCGGTCGTTTTGGAGCGGATTGCCGTGAACGGCGATCCGGAGGTCATTGCCGAAACATCCGCGTACCGCGTATACCAGGTCCGTTGGCCCGTCCTAAACCGCGTGAACGGAGAAGGCCTGCTGTTCGAGCCGAAAACGAAGGCGCTGGCTAACGTAGTGGCTATCCCGGACGCGGCGCAGACGCCGGAACAACTTGGGGGGCTTCAGGCAGGGATTGCGCCGGAGTCTCAGTTTGCCCGCCGGCTGGCGGAAAGCGGATACCGGGTTCTCGTTCCGGTTCTGGTCAGCCGCGAGCTGTTGTTTCCAGGAACTCCGCAGCAGCAAACGCACCGCGAATGGATCTACCGGCAGGCCTTTCACATGGGAAGACACATCATCGGTTATGAAGTTCAAAAGATCCTGGCCGCAGTCGACTGGTTCAAGCAGTCTTCGCCGGCCGCGAAAGTTGGCGTGGCTGGG
>DASVOT010000458.1:0-2465 GCA_036383235.1 Chryseosolibacter sp. | reverse complement strand
GTATAGTTAGATGACATGAATGCGCCCGCCGTGGGGCGGCAACCACCCGGCACCCGGGAGCCTGTAACTATCGCAGAGGCTATACGCCGCGACTCGTTACCGTGACGCCGTCACGGTACGGTTGGCACGGTCGATTTACTTAAAAGAAACCCGAAAAACGGCCGGAGCGTGCCGCTCCACAGTACTGTGGACGCGAAACCTCGATTTTCCTTTTTTTCATTCGTTCGTTTCCAAGGAACGTTTTTATAATGTTCTAGTGCAACTAAACCATGGGGGAATGGAAGGGATGGAGTTACATTTTGGGATGATCCGCGACAAAGGCGGCATTTATTCCGGATTGGCGGAGAGCCAGTCCACCAACCGCCAGCTGGCGATCTGTTATAACAGCAAGGATAAACTACTCGTTAAGATCTGCACGGTAGCCTCATTATCGAAAACAAGGGACGGCGTCAGGGTCACGCTGAACACCCAGGGAGACGACGGATCGCCGGAGCCGGTCACAGTTATGCTTGAGCAAATCGAGAGCATCTATCCGATCAACGAATTCAATCAGTAACATCCGGTGGAGCACAGGCTTATCGTTTGCCTGGATCAAAGAAAGAGGCGCATTCCCCCTAAGGATTTCGCCTTCGCAGCCGGCGAAAACGATTGATAATCCAGCTGTCAGCCACCGGCATAACACCAGCCGTTTTCCTGCCGTTTTTTTCTTTGAGTGTCATATTTCAAAGCCGCTTTTTTTTTGTAAAGTAAACGCCTTTTGACTAACTTAAATATGTCTTTGAGTACCCCATTAGCCATGGCAATACTCTACATTGATGATGACCCCGACGACCGCGAGACATTCGTTGAAGCGGTGAGATCAGTTGACCCGGCGATTCAATGCGAAACCGTCACGGATGGCCTGGAGGCATTGTCCTACCTCGAGTTGAACAAGCTGCCGGATCTCATCGTCCTCGATATAAACATGCCTCTGATGAATGGTATCACTTGCCTGGCCGAAATCAAGGGTAACGCCGAGACATCCCACATCCCCGTGATCATCTTCACCACCTCCGACAGCCGCAGCGAAATGAATGAGTGCAAAAAGCTGGGCGCCTATCGGTGCGTTGTAAAACCGTCGACGTACGCCGAAATGAAAATCAAAATCGCGTCACTGCTAAACGACAAGCTCTTTGCCTGACCTTGCGCCCGGTCCGGGGTGGACGAACTTGTAATGAAGGCTGTGGTTTTCGGATTTCTTAAGGGAATGCGGCCATAATCCGTGCAACCGCTTTTCGGAAGCCGGATTCCTGAAAGCCGATCACGGACTCAATATCAGCAAACGTGACGGTGACTGCCTCCGAGGCGGGCGATTTCAGGATGACGATGTGACTGAGGATTTTCTGGACCGCGCCGATTACCGGCTTGTCGCTGCGGGAAGTTTTGACTTTAATCAGTGAGCGGTTTTTCTCACTCAGCGCGAGCGCTTGCAGAACTGCGGTCTTGTCCATGAGCTAAAGAAAGAGACATAATTTCCCATAATCCAGGAATTGCCGGCAGACGGGCTGTCCGGAGACCTGGAGTGACTTTACCGGCTTTGAAACTAAAGGCGGTGGATCCGGCGCCTGGCCTGGTAATGAGTAAAAAGTCCTTTTTGAGGCGATTCCTTACATCACCGCTTCATTTAATTTGGAAGCGACATGACGGCGGCCTGAAAATTATCGTAAATTAAATAGGAAACACACATGATGGCTGCGCGCATAAATGGTCATCGCCCGGTAAACGCTCGTGTCAAGATATGATGGAACCTAAGATTTGTTTACTGGTAGATGATGATCCGGATGACCAGGAAGTGTTCCTGACGGCCCTGAGCGATGTTTCCTCATCCGCCCTCTGCCTGGTTGCGCCTGACGGCGACCGCGCGCTGGAAATCCTGCACAACGAAGAAACCAAGCCGCATTATATTTTTCTCGACCTGAATATGCCGCGAATGAACGGATTTGAGTTTTTGACGGCAATGAAAAAAAGCAGCATCCTGCGGCATATTCCAGTGATCGTTTACTCGACCACCTCCCATCAGGCCCAGATCGAAAAAGTAAAAGCGCTGGGCGCTGCCGAATTCTTCACCAAAACCTACAAGTACCACGAGCTTTGCGACTTGCTGAAAAGGTATTTCGGATAACGCGCCAGCGCGGCTGAGAGACCGTTGCGCCTGTCTTCGGTGTACCGGTCACCCTGCTGGCGCGAGCCCTATTTCCCGGTTTGCCGCCTATTTCGTTATTCCCTGTTTCCTATTTTCGGCTTTTCGCCGTAATTGCAGAAAAACTGCGAAGAAGTGGCCTGGTATCGAAATTTCGGAACAACAGAACTGATATTTGTCGGCGTGTTCCTCGTGTTCTATAGCCTTTATCTTTTCAGGGTCATCCGCGTGGCCGGGGCCCTGAACACATCTTTTACCAGGGTCTTTATAAAGCTCCTCGTCCGGT
>DASVOT010000457.1:0-2842 GCA_036383235.1 Chryseosolibacter sp. | reverse complement strand
AATCGCGACTCCTCGTCGGGCCTGGCGGAGCTCCACACAAAGATGCCCGAGTTCCCACCAGGCTCCATGTGCATCCATTCCACATGCAGAATAAAATTCTCGTACTCCTTTTCGCTGCGCATCACCCCGATGGGATGCCCTGTACAGACAAGCTCGCCGTTCTTTTTCAATGTCCACGTCTCCGGCGGCGTGTTCACTTCCATCCATTGAATGGGAGTATCTTTCTTTTTTTCAGACGTCGTTAGGTTGCCGGCATTTATCTCCTTTCCAAACTTCACGACGGGCTTTTGACCGAAGCAAAAAATCGTCAGCCCACAAACGAGGATCAAAAGGAAAGCGATAGGCAGAAACCGTTTCCCCGTACTTCTTATGTTCGTCATATAGATGAGGATGTAACCCTGGAATTTTCTTCAACGCTCAAGCCCCAAAAAGCTAATCTTGAATTTTGGGCTTCGACAAGCTCAGCCACCGGGCTTCGACAAGCTCAGCCACCGGGCTTCGACAAGCTCAGCCACCGGGCTTCGACAGGCTCAGCCACCGGACTTCGACAGGCTCAGCCACCGGGTTTCGACAAGCTCAGCCACCAAAGCCGAATTTTGAATTTTGAATTTCTCACCCCAGCACATTCGTCCGGCCCGGCACCGCAACCTCCGGGCTGGTGAACTTCAGGTCCCAGCTGTACTCTTCGAAGCGCGGACCCAGAACCTGGTTCGAGTTGATGGCATCTTCCCAGGTGATGGTCTGGCCGCTATAGCCTACCATTCTGCCCAGGATGGCCATCATGGTGCTGTTCGCCATATGCAGTCCGTTGTTCATTCCCTGGTTTTTGCGGATGGAGGCAAAAAGTTCGTTGTGCTCCGTCTGGTAGGGATCGTTCTTCTCTCCCTGGTATTGCCAGTTCGTCTTGCCCTTGATCTGGACGTTTCCGCCCGCATTGACAAAAGCGTCGCCTTCCGTGCCGGCGATCTCAACGGTGTTCCGCGAGGAACAACCCTCCTGCTGGCGGCTGAAGCAAAAGCCGCGCTCGCCGTTCTCCCATTCATATTCGATGGCGAAATGGTCATAGATGTTGCCGTATTTCGGATCCACACGCGACTGGCGGCCTCCCGTTCCCGTCGCCTTGACGGGCATCCGGTCTCCCATGGCCCAGGCCATCATATCGATGCTGTGAACAATCATCTCCACGAGATAATCTCCTGAGAGCCAGTTCTGGTAATACCAGTTGCGCAGCTGGTACTCCATATCGGTCCAGCCTGCCTCACGCGGGTGATACCAAAGCTCTCCGCCGTTGCGGGTAGCCGAGACGGTCTTCACCTTCCCGATGTCGCCGCTGAGCACGCGGCCGAAAAGCGCGCGTTTGCCGAGGTCGTAGCGGAACGTAAATCCGTTCACGAGGGAAAGGTTCTTCGCTTTCGCCATTTTAGACGCTTCGATAACCTTTCGCACACCCGGCGCGTCTACGGCAACCGGTTTCTCACAGAAGACATGCTTCCCCGCTTGAACAGCCGCCATCAGGTGATCGGGCCTGAAGGCCGGCGGCGTGGTCAGGATGACTACATCCACCCCGGAGTCAATTACTTTCCGGTAGGCGTCGAATCCAATAAACTTGTGCGCTTTGTCAACTTTTACTTTCCCCGGCTGCTCTTCCAGGATGGCTTTCAGCGATTCCTCCAGGTGGTCCTGAAAAACGTCGCCCATGGCCGTGAGCACGACGTCCGGATCCGCTGCCAGCGCCTGCGCGGCAGCTCCGGTACCCCTTCCGCCACAGCCGATCAGTCCCACCTTGAGCGTATTGGCGGCAAGACCGCCGCGCGGTTTCGCTGAAGCGGCCGAAAATGGCAACGCGCTGCCAAGCACCGCGGCGCCTGTGGATTTCAAAAATAATCTCCGGTTCGTTTTTCCCGGAAGCCCGGTAGTCTCTTTCATATTGCTGGGAACAGGTAAAGTAAAAACGGTTATTCTCAGTCCAATGTAAAAAATCCCCGTAGCATTCCCAGATGTTTCTACCAAAATTTTATGAGAGGTTTGCCTGCACGAACGCGAGGAAAAACAGCGATCCCACCGCCTGATAAGGAAACTGCTTTCACGAAGGGGGGCAAATGTTTTTTATTGAACCCGCGCAAGCCGGCGCGGAAATGCTAAAACAACGTTATGGCTATGCGCCAGCAATGGCCGGCCCGCTGTTTCCTGCGCGTTTGTCGTCCCCGTAAGGTGCCGTCAGGCCATTTGCTGCCGTTAACGAAACGGGAAGGCAAGAAATCCCCTGTTGTAAGCCGGAACGCCTCTGAATTTCCCTGTGAAACCGTTTGGAAGTCGCATTCCAACGCGAAAAACGGCTGTTATCTTTTGTGATAAAAGTCTGGAAAACAATCATGCCAAACATTATTCTGGACAATTCAATTGAATGTTTTGGAAATGTCTTGCCTGCGTAGGAAGCTGAATCTATCTTTGCCTGCAGTCAAGCTATTAACAAAATAGAAACACTGCGATCATATTGGAAGCGCTCATGCTGGCCAGCCCGGAAGCTCCGGGTTTTTTATTGCGTCCCCACTGATTATCTGAACGGCGTGCTGGCGACAGCAGAAAAAAACACTGGTAGACAGTTCTATGAGTATCCTGTATGTTGATGATGACCCGGAAGATATCGAGATCTTTCACGACGCAGTGAGGACGGTCGATCCATCCGTCGAATATATCACCGCCACGAGCGGCGGCGAAGCTTTGAAGTTTCTCAACACCACGCAAAGCCTGCCCGACTATGTGGTGCTCGATATCAACATGCCGAGAATGGACGGCAAGCTCTGCCTTCTCGAAATCCGAAAAGATCCCAGGCTTGCGGCGC
>DASVOT010000456.1:0-14840 GCA_036383235.1 Chryseosolibacter sp. | reverse complement strand
AACGCCGGCTTCTTCCCAGCCCGGCACCCTTAGCTCTTTCTTCCTGAAAGAGTATAGAGGCGCGAAAAAATGAGGGCGCAATCGTTTGTTTACCTGTCTAATCTCTTAGCCTGACGGCTATGGGGTATAGGGTATAAGGGCATGAAGCGTAAGCAATAAAAAAACTTTGTGTCCCTTCGGGTCTTTGTGTCTTGGTGGCTAAAAGAGGTGTAGGGTATACGGGTATATGGAAATAGGGATATACGGATATACGGCTCTTAGGTATAAGGGTATAGAGGTATATAGGGTATAAGGAAGCGATGTTCAGCGGGAAAAAAAACAGAATTGCTCAATTTTTCAATTGCTCAATTATTCAGTTTACGCGAAGGGCGTGGTCAAACCACTTCAGCATTTCCATCTTCATTTCGTCGGTGAAGACGTGGCCGGTATTGGGATAGATGATGCTTTTGAAATTTTCCCTCTGACCGTAGAGGCCGTAGACGCTGTCGAGTTTTTTCTCGAGGATGTGCATGCCGTCAAGGGGTGAGCCTTTGTCGCTGTCGCCGGTCAGGGCCAGGAACGGCCGCGGCGCGATAAGTCCCATGACCGCTTCGGTATCAAAGTGGTTGAGCATACCCGGGACGAAATAGTAAATTCCGTGCGCCCGCAGCTCCCCTTGCGCGATAAGTTCCTTGTAGCGCGTAAAGCATGCGACGCCGACGACTGCCTTCACGCGCTCGTCAAGGGCCGCCAGCCACCATGCGCGCGTGCTCCCCATGCTCATTCCTTCCACGCCGATTCTCGTTGCATCGATCTCCGGACGGCCTGCCACGTAGTCGAGCGCGATCTGCTCGTCGCGCAACTGCATGCCCCAGAGCGAGCGACCGAACCAGAGGTTGATCTTGAACTGAGACATCTCCTGGTCAGACCCCTGCTCCTGCATTTCAGCGCTGCCCGCCGGACCGGTACCGCGCCTTTCGCCGTTAAAGTAACTGTCGATGGCCATGACGGCATAGCCGTTCGATACAAGCAGCGCTAATACGTTCTGATGCGTGTCCGGATCAGAGCCGAACACGTTGTCCTTGGTGCTGCTGTGGCCGTGAAGGCCTATGACCAACGGCACTTTTCCCCTGACATCCGTGGGGATGGCCAGGTATCCCGGTATCAGTCCATCCACTTCGTTGTCGATGACGAACTTCTCCAGCGTGTATCCATTTCTGTTCTCCCGCCAGAGCGTCTTCACCTTTGGCTCTTTCGGCCTCGCGGGAATATCGCCGAGCAGCTTCTCCAGCGTTGCCCTCACGTCGAGCCGCTCCTTCCGCCAGTCGCTCAGTTTCTTCGGAAACTCGAAGTCAGGATATTTCCATTGCCGGTAATAATCCGGAACACCGTCAAATGGCACGCGCCAGAAATTTTCCGTCGCAGCCTTCTGCTGCGCGCACACCCTCCCCTCCGCCAACACCACCAGGAACATTGCGATGACAACCAATCTGCTCATATATTATTAAAATGATACTCTAAAAGTTATACCGTCAAGTTGAATAATTGACCAATTGATCAATTGAACAATTACACCCCTATACCCTTATACCTTTATACCTTATACCTTTATACCTTATACCTTTATACCTTTATACCTTTATACCTTATACCTTATACCTTTATTCACCCGACCTCACTCGCCAGCGGAGGGATCGTAGACCCACATGAACGAATGGCGGAGGTTTTCGGCGATGACGATCCTGCCGTTTTTGTCGGCGCAGATCACGCTGCACTGCGCCGTGTTTTCCGGCCAGCCTTCGCAGTCAATGGAGCCGAGGGCCGGATCGTAGCTGAGGATCCATGAATTATCTTCATCGCGGCCGCCGAGCATATACAATTTTCCGTCGTTGCCATACGCAAGTGATTTCAGGTTCCAGTACTGAAACGCTTTTCCCTTGTTGATCACCGTCGAGGTCGACGGGTTGAACTTGAACAGAAATCCGTCGTTGATGGTGCCGCACCAGAACCCGCCGTCCTTCGCGCGTATAGCGGAGGCAATGCCGTTCTCATAGATCGGGTCGGAATCCATTCCCGTCTGGGTGGGTATCACCGCGCCGGTGAAGACCGGTTTCTCGTCCCCGTAACCGAGGCGATAGATACGGCCTCCGAGCAAAGACGAGTAGGTGTTTATTCCGCCTTCCATCTTTTCTTCTTTCGTGAACTCGACCTGCGTGCGGTAGTAGGTTGAATAATAGACTGCGCCGGCATCGTCGATCATGAGCACCTTTGGCACTCCCCGCCACGACACCCGGCCGAGGTCTTTCACCCTCCAGGGCGTCATCACCTCTCCAAAATCTTTTACCGCCCTGGTTTTGGCATCGTAGGAGAACAAATGACCTTGCGGGTAGGTGACCGCATAGATTTTTTCCCGGAGGGTATCCACTGCGATGCAGTGGATGCCCTGTCCTTTTGCGATGACGCCGAGGTCATCCAGCCGCCGGGTGGAGATATCAAAAGAAAAAAGGTGGCCGCCGTCATACCGGTTGCCGTTGTCGTCGAAGATCTCGTTGTAGGTGGAGGTGGCGCCGATCAGCACGTCTCCTTTTCCCTGCGCCAGGTCGCTGATGGTGCTCTGGCGGGGTAGCCTGGCGGTCAGGTCGAGCATGTGCTCGACTTTCTCCCCGTCGGTGCGAAAGAGGTGACAGTTTTGCGCCCCCCAGGTCGCTTTTGTACTTCCGTAGATCCAGCCGTCCTTCATCAGCACCATGTCGGTGACTGCGCTCTCGCCTCCGTGAATGGGGCCTTTCGGGCCATCGGAAATCAACAGACGGTTTTTGATGGCGCTTTTGGGCAGTCCGCCCGCGCGCTGTGCAACGGTGTGGGTATGTGCTGACAGCAACAGCCATGCCGCGATACCCAAAAACACGCTCTTCTTTTTCATCATTGGTTCAACTATTTTTTTGAATGCCTGATCAGCTCACCGCCTGTCACTTCCCGTTCGCCCGCTTGCCGTCGGCGGTTTTGCCGGGCGACTCCAGGTTCGCGGGAGGAGTATACCGGATCAGGTACGGGCGCGTGACGGCCTTGCCCTGTTTATCCGTAACGATCTTGTTGTTGCGGTAGAGGTGACCAAAGCTGCTGAAGTATACCGTGTGGTCTTTGCTGGCGATGGCGCCGAAACACCCTTCCACCCCTTCAACCTGTCCCAGCCAGTAGAATTTTTTCTTTTTGAGATCGAGCACCGTCAACACCTCGAGCGCGCTCTCGAGGACTTTTCCGCCGTGGTTGCCGGCGAGAAAATAGAGCCGGCCCCATTCCTCGTCCAGGGCAATGTTGGGAGTATAGTGCCCCTGGCCCGGCATCCCGATGACGTGGCCGAAATCTTCAAGAACGTTTGTCTTCGGATTATAGCTCCAGACAAAGCCATCGGTCGTGATGCCATAAATGATATTTGCCGAAGAGACGACGGAGGCGCGGAAGTCCATGAGCTTGCCGGGAAGCGTGATGTCGAGGTCGGTGAACGTTTCCCGGTCGGGGTCAAATCTCGTGAGTCCGCCCACATCGTTGGCGAAATAGCAGAAGCCCTCTTTGTCCATGATCATTTCGCGCACGCGGTCCTCGACCCTGCTCATTCTCGCCACCGATTCATAGTGATTCAGTTCCATCGTACCGAGCTTGACGCGGAAGAACTTTGCGCGGTCGACTGTGATGCCGTTGATGATGTTGCGTTTCTCGTCGTAGTAGATGCCCACGATGCCGCCGTTGGGATACGGGATTCCGAAGTAGTCGACATCTCTCGTGCTCGGGTCGTAACGGATGAGCGCGCCGCCGGCGTAGCTCTTCGGATAATACGCCCGGGTATATTCGTGGTTGTAGGAAAGGCCCATATATCCGGCGTAGTAGATCCTGCCTTTGGAGTCGGAGGTGATGTTCGAGTGACTTTTTCCATGACCCGGCGTTTCGGCGTTGGAGTAAATCGCGCTGGAACGGTCGAGCTCCAGCGGGTTGTCATCTTCATCCTTTGCCACGAACGAGCGGTTCACCCTGGGATCATAATAGGAGATGGCGGTGTTTCCAAATCCCCATGGGCGTTCGTAACTTTCTCCCTTCGCCCAGGGTCCTGTGATCTGATCCGCGCCCCAGTGATCGCCGCCGCAGAACCAGATCTTCCCGTCGGGCGTTTCGGTGATCTTGTTCCAGTTTGTATTCTGGGCCGTCTCTCCTTTCCACATCAGTCCTTCCGCAGGATACATCTCCAGCCTGATCTTTTGAAGGCGGGTCGTGTCAATGCTTTGCCCGTCACCCAGGCGAGGAAGGAGGCAGAGGAGGGGGAAGAAAACAACCGTTTTCCTGAATTTCATGGTTTCTGGCTTTAGTGACTCCGAAGAAAAATTCGGGTACGTACCCGAAAAATAAAAAGGTTTTCGTTAAAAAGCAGCATGGTTGCGCGTATAATTTTTACCCGCGAAGGGCCCCACACGCGTTTCGCGCGGCGACCGCAAGCCACTGCACAAAACTTCCGGACGGGCGGCCCGGCGTTCCCCTCAGCGTTGAACGCCGCAGGCGCGCGGAAGCGCATAGGCATTCCGTTACATGCAGCAGCGCTGCCCTCAATCGACCTCCCTCGCGGAGCCGTCGGCGGGAAGGATCACCACCCATTGGCGGTCGCCGAGGCGAACGGTGACGCTTCCGCCTGCGTGGGTAGGATCGCTTACCCACACCCTCCCCGATGACACGAGCACCAACGCCGGGCGGCTCAGCGACAACTGTTTTTCGTCGCCGACGTCAGCGGACCCTTCGGATCCAAACGCAGCCATGATGGTGCCATCCTTAAACATGACGGCCTGGCATTCCCGGTCATTGCGAACGACTTTCCAGGCCGGATCCCGGGCGAGGTTTCTCGCTTCCTTCGCCGTCCTGACGGCGGCGACCGCATAGCCGGAAGCCGGCGCGCCGTCGGCGTGAAGCAACACGGGAAGGAAGATCTTTTCCACAACGGCAGAGGGATCGCCGGACCGATTGATCGACGACCACGAGCCGGTCACGGATTGCAGACTCAGCTCCGCGCGCGACGGGTAGACAGGAATGTAGGCAAAGCCCGAATGGTATATCCACTCCAATTTTTTTATTTGATGGACCCCGCTCCCAAGAGTTTTGCCCGGACTGTTTACGGCGACGTCGCCCCTCCAGCGACACTGATCCATCACGGTAAAGACGGGCCCAGTGTTTTCCGCGGTAAGGTCCGCCATCAGGCAGACCGTCACATTCTCATGGCTTGCCCAGATCTTGTTGACCGAGAGGCTTTTGTTTCCGTCCTCCGCTTTGTAATGCATGGCCGTCAGTCCGCTTGCTCCGTTGCCGACGCCGCCGGCAAAGTTCTGCTGAACGGTCTTTGCACCCTTGAAGGATGTGATTCCGGGCAAATACTCCCAGTTCCAGGCGGGCATGAGGTTGAAGTACTCCATGCCGTCGCGCATGAAATAGGTGTCGCCGGAATTCAGGAGCGAGCCCTTGAGGTTTTCGCCGTTGATGCTTTCGGAAAAACGCGTGCGCGTGGAAATCGTCTTCACGAAAAAGCTGAAATCCGGCCGGTGATACGCCGTGAAATCCGAATAAGGAAAATGTTTATAGCCAGCCAGGGGCTCACCTTCGCCGTTTTGTCTTCGCAGGAAAGCGTTCAGCACATCCGCCTTTTCAGGTTTCAGCGCGATGAGATAGGGTATGACCGTCCGCAAGTCGGCGTTTTTCAGAACGTTCTCCCGGCTCACGGCGCGATCCACGGTTCCGGGGACGGTGTAGATGCCCCGCGCCATCCACTGCCAGCCCTCGAGCACGAAATTTATGAGCACGTCGATTTTTTCTCCGGGGAAGGCCCAGGGTGTGCCTTTGAGCTCCCACGCCAGCTTCACATTTTCGCGAAGGAAAGCATCGCCGTAATGAAAGGTTTGGAGTCGCGCCCCATGCTGGTGATAGCTGTAATCGGGTTGAATGCCTTCCGCTTCGGTTAACCGGACCTCCTTGCTGATCAGCTCGCTGCATCTTCTGATCAGCTTTTCGTCGTGGGCCAATGCGCCGTAATGCAATCCGAGGTCTGCGCTCCATACGAGGTTCGCCCCTGTGCCCCTGACCTTATGCTGGCCGAGCACTTCCATCGCCTGGCTAAAACGTTCGCCCCTGAGGTCGTTCCGCAGCATGACGAGGATGTCCTGCATCATGCGGGGGACACCGATCTCGTTGTGCCACCAGTTGGGATTGTGGTATCGGTTTTCCAGCCAGTTATCCAGCGCACGGTCGATCGCGTCTTTCAGCACATCGTCGCGATACCAGGAAGAACTTTTATCCGTCCAGGCGAGTGTCATGCTCCTCAACCGCTCGAGGTGCGTGGATGCGCTCCATCCCGCGGGACTCTGATCTCCATAATCGATGTCGGGCCACTTGTCGTCTTTGTTTAAGGTCCTGACGAGCTCCCTGACATCCGCGGGTGGCGAGCTTGCGCGGAGAAACCGGTCGGCACGGACGAGAATCGTATCGACGGGGTCTTGCGCGTGTGCGGCGGTGTATAAAAATAAGACCGGGCAAACCAGAATGAGGAGGATTCTTAGCATGGGCGAAAAGATAGGAAAAAGGCGCCCCGCCGGAATGTGAATTTTTTTCAAAGGATGCTCCCCTCCGGCAACGGCCGGGTTGTTAACCTGTCGACGGTCGGGTCGTCGGTACCCGCTCCGCCAGCCAATCCTTTTTTTGTTTTCAGGACGGCCGAGCACGGATTTTTTTTCTATCTTGATGGCTTCACTTTGGAGAGACCTGTTCCTACGGAGGGGCGACGGCAACACGGCTTGGCGGGAGAGACGGATCGGAGGCTTGCCGTAGAAACGGTACATTCCCCGAAGTGGAGAGCATTGATTCTTTTTGAGACTTAATGGCGATCTGGAGGGCGTGGTCCTTGCGTATCGCCCGGGTCGGAGATTCAGGATGGCAATCATGTTTTCAGTTAAATTAGCAGACAAAACCCCACAACATGAAGGGAAATAATCCTCAGGACGAATCGATCGGTGTGAAAGAGATCGCGCGGCTGGCGAAGGTTTCGCTGGCGACGGTGGACCGCGTGCTGCACAACCGCACGGGTGTATCGGAAGCTACGCGGACCAAGATTCAGAAAATCATCAAGCGCTTGAACTACCGGCCGAACATTCTCGCGCGCAGGCTTGCGTCGGGAAAGGTGTACCGGTTTGCCGTCCTGATCCCGGCAGTATCGGAAGAAACCGCATACTGGCAGGCGCCCCTCAACGGGATCAACCGGGCGGAAGCGGAACTGGGACAATACGGGATCAAGGTGGACCGCTTTTTTTTCGACCAGAACGACAAAAAATCGTTTCACGCGAAAGCAAAGAGCATCCTTGACGCCAATATCGATGGCGTTGTAATCGCTCCGTCTTTCATCGAGGAATCCATTCAATTTACGAGGTCGCTGAAAGAACTGAAGGTTCCCTATGTGTTCATCAACTCGGACATTCCGGACCAGGACAGCCTGTGTTACATAGGACCCGAGCTGTTCAAAAGCGGTTATCTGGCCGCCAGCCTTGCCGGGTACTCCAAAAAAGAAAGCGGCAAGATCCTGGTGGTGAACATCGTCAAGGAGATCGACAACCAGCAGCACCACGTGGTCAGGAAGGAAGAGGGGTTCCGCGCGTACTTCAAGGACAAGAACATCCGCGCCGATATCATTGAGATGAACATCAACCAGACCGATTACAAGGCGGTGGAAAAAAATCTCGCTGACATATTTCAGCGCAACCCTGACATCACCGCCGTCTTCGTCACCAACTCCCGGGTATTCTCAGTGGCGAAGTTCCTGGAGAAGACGCACCGGGACAACGTGCTGCTCATCGGTTACGACTACATCGACGAGAACATCCAGTTCCTCAAGAACGGAAGGATCAATTTTCTCATCTGCCAGAAGCCGGAAGAGCAGGGCTACCGCGGCGTGATGGCGCTCTACCACCACCTGATCCTGAAGATCCCCATCGCCACGATCGACTACATGCCCATTGATATCATTACAAAAGAAAACTACGAGTTCTACAAGAATTGATCTGGCTATTGGCTATTGGCTGTTTGCTCGTTGTAGTTCAGGTCTTTGTGAAACGTTTCATCCAGCGACCACAGTGAAACCAGGGCGATGGCGATGGTGAGAAGGGCAAGGGCGAGGGCGCTGTAAACAATGCCGAGATCGGCCCGCAGGAAGAGGAACAGGGTAGTGATGGGGATGACCGCGCCGCGCACGAAATTCGGTACGGTTGTCGCGACAGTAGCCCGGAGGTTGGTTCCGAAGAGCTCGGCCGCGACGGTGACGAAAAGCGTCCAGTATCCATTGCTGAATCCCAGGAAAATGCACAACAGGTAAAACACGTTCACGCTGTGCATGGGCAGGAGCAGGTAGAGCAGGCTGAACAGGAAAGACATTATGATGAACAGACCCATCACTTTTTTGCGGCTTCTTGTGTACTGACTCAACAGGCCGCTGGTGATGTTTCCGAACGCCTGGCTGCCGAAGGAGAGGATCACCGCGATGCCTGCCTTCACCGGCGCGTCCAGCCCGATTGCCTGGCCCAGCTCCGGGGAAAAAGTAATGAGGACACCGACGACAAACCAGATGGGCAGGCCCACAAGAATGCATTTGAGATACCGCAAGAACCGCTCGCGGTTATTGAACAGCATCAGGATGTTTCCGCGCTGAACTTCAGCGGTTTTCGTTTTCAGGAAGATGCCCGATTCGAAAACGCGCACCCGCATGAGCAGGAGGACCAGGCCGAGACCGCCCCCGATAAAATAGGAGGCGCGCCAGGCGAAGACGTCGGCGATGAAGTAAGCGAGGATGGCGCCAAAGACACCGAGGGTCGCGACGAGCGTCGTGCCGTATCCCCTGATCTTCTGCGGAAGGATCTCGCTCACGAGGGTGACCCCCGCGCCGAGCTCGCCGGCCAGTCCGATCCCCGCGATGAAGCGCAGGATGGCATACTGGGGAACAGACTGAACAAATCCGTTCGCGATGTTTGCCAGCGAATAAATGAGGATGGAACCAAACAAAACGGAAAGCCTTCCTTTCTTGTCCCCTAAAATCCCCCAGAAGATTCCTCCGATCAGGAGGCCGGCCATCTGCATGTTTAACATGAGTACACCGTCTTCGAGCAATTTGTTTCCGGACAGCCCCAGGTCCGTCAGGCTCGGCACCCTCACGATGCTGAACAGGAAAAGGTCATACATGTCGACCAGGTAGCCGAGGGCGGCCACGATGACCGGCAGCCGGAGCAGCTCGCCGCTGATCGACCTCGTTGCCCCAAGGGAATTCTCCTCTGTATTCGCTGTTTCCGCTCGCTGTTTCATGAGTGTGAAGTTGTCAGAAAAATAATGAATGCAGGCATGCAATTTCGGGCAATATAGGCATATCGCCCAATCCTTCGAATTTTTATCGGTCCTTTTCTGTCAACGGCAACGACCGAATGGTCTCTAAGTCGTTTTCTTGTAGTTGACGATTGCCCACGTATTGAGGACGATGGCAAAAATTACGACCGCACCCAGGTGCGGCGCAACCTCGCGCAATCCGCTTCCCTTGAGCACAACCATCCGCATGACCTGGATACAATAGGTTACGGGATTCAGCCTGCTGATCACCTGTGCCCACGGCGGCATGCTGTCGATGGAAGTAAACAGGCCGCTCATAAGAATAAAGATCATCACAAAGAAGAAAGAGATAAACATCGCCTGCTGTTGTGTTTCCGCATAGGTCGAGATGAGCAATCCAAACCCCAGCACCGCCAGCAGGTAGGCAGCGAGAAAAAAATACAGCAATGCCAGGCTGCCCACCGGCACGACGCCGTAGGCGAGCCATCCGACGCCCAGACCGAGCGTAAACACGACCAGTCCAAGGATCCAGAAGGGGATCAGCTTGCCGATGATAAAGTGATGCTTGTAGATAGGGGTAACGTTAATCTGTTCGATTGTTCCTGTTTCTTTTTCCTTGACGATATTCAGCGCCGACATATAGCCAGCAATCATCGTCACGAGAATGGCGAGGATACCGGGAACCATAAAGAGCCGGTAGCTCATGTAGGGATTATACCAGTTCGACGCAACAACGTCGATGACGGGACTTCCGCCTGTTGACGTGGATCCGGCCCGAAAGGCAATCAGTTCCCGGTTATAATCGCGGATGATGGTGTGAAGGTATGCGGCGCCCAATCCCGCCTTCATTCCGTTGATGGCGTTCACGGCGACAAAAAGTGTTTGCCGGTTCTCTCTCACCAGATCCTTTTCAAAATCATGCGGGATCTCCAGCACCAGGTCTGCCCGTTCCGATTCGATCGCTTCCAGCGATTTGCGGAACGACTGATCAACACCCGTCAGCCGGAAGTAACCGGACGAGGCGATCTTCTCGATCAGCCGTTGCGCATACGTCGAGTGGTCGTGATTGACGATCGCGAGATTGATATTTTTCACTTCATAGTTTGCGGCCAGCGGAAGGATCAGCAATTGCACGACGGGAACAAACAGGATGATGGTCAGGAGCACTTTGTTCCGGAAGATCTGGCGGAATTCCTTCTCGAGAAGAAACCTGATGATTCTCATTCCAAACGGATTTTGAACTTTTTAAAACTGATGGTCAAAAAGAAAAGTGTAATCCCGGAAAGGATGAGCGTTTCTTTCCAGATGGACGAAAAACCAAGGCCTTTGATCATGATGGCTTTCACGATCAGGTAGTACCACTTTGCCGGCACGACGTTGGAGATGACCTGCAGGGCAACGGGCATGTTCTCGATGGGGAACATAAAACCGCTGAACAGCAGTGTGGGCAGCAACATGCCCATCATCGAGGCCAGCATCGCGGTTTGCTGTGTATTCGCCCGCACGGAGATGAACAGTCCGAGCGCCAGCGAGGTGATGATGAAGAGCGTGCTTTCGGCAAAGAGCAGGAACACGCTGCCCTTCACGGGAAGGTCCAGCACAAAGACGCTGAGCAGCACGATGGACGTGACGTTCACGAGGGAAAGTATAAGATAAGGGACCGCTTTGGAGAGCACCACCAGCACGGGATTGAAAGGCGAGACGAGCAGCACCTCCATGGTGCCGAGTTCCTTTTCACGCACGATGGAGATGGAAGTCATCATGACACAGACGAGCATGAGGACCAGCGCCATCACGCCGGGCACGAAATTGTGAGCGCCTTTCAGCTGCGGATTGTACAACATCCGGACCTGTGTGCCGATCGCAAGAGGAGGTGGTTGCGCACCGGCGCCCGCAGGCCGGTAGTCCAGTACGATGCTCGTGAGGTAGTTGGTAAGCGTGTTGGCAGTGTTGGGATCGGACGCATCGGCAATGACCTGCACCTGCGCGCGATTAAAGTGAATGAGGTCGCTGCCAAACCCTGCGGGGAAGACCACCGCCAGGTTGATCTTGCCCTCCCTGAACGTTTGTTCGAGCTCTTCATGAGAGAACTTTTTTTCTTCGAGGTCAAAATACCTGCTCGCTGCCAGCTTCCCGACGATCTCGCGCGACACGTCGTCTCTGGCGTTGTCGATGACGAGTATGCGCGCATTCTTGACCTCGTTCGAAAGCGCGAAACCGAAAATTACGATCTGAATGATCGGCAGCCCGAAGAGGATGAGCAGCGTTTTGCGGTCGCGAAGAACGTGCGCAAACTCCTTCCTGATGAAGGTGACAAATTGCCGGCCCGGGGTGATCATGTGGCGATGGGTTGATGTGTCTGTTTCATCCTGTAAAGTTCTTTAACCGGCGGAGCGTTCGGCGCCGCGCGCAAGTTTGTAAAAGACTTCGTCCATCGATGACGCATTGTATTTTGTCCGGAGGTCCGCCGGAGAACCCAGCGCTTCGATCCGGCCGTCGACCATGATGGAAAGGCGGTTGCAGTACTCGGCTTCGTCCATGTAATGTGTTGTAACGAATACGGTCATACCCCTGAGCGTCGCGGCATAGATCATTTCCCAGAACTGCCTCCTCGTCAACGGGTCGACGCCGCCGGTGGGTTCATCCAGAAAAACGATTTTCGGTTCGTGCAGGACGGCCACGGAAAACGCCAGCTTCTGTTTCCATCCGAGTGGCAACGCCCCGACAAGCTTTTTTGTCTCCGACTGCAATCCCAGCTGGTCAATAAGCAGGTCGCTTTTTTCGCGAAGGATTTTTCCGGACAAGCCATAAATGCCGCCGAAGAACCGGATGTTTTCCGCGACCGTGAGATCTTCATAGAGCGAAAACTTCTGGCTCATGTATCCGATGTTCTTTTTGATGTCTTCGGTCTCGCGGTAGACGTCGAAGCCCGCGACGCTGGCCTTTCCCGACGAGGGTTTCGACAACCCGATGAGCATGCGCATGGCCGTGGTCTTTCCGGCGCCGTTCGCTCCCAGGAAACCGAAGATCTCGGCGCGGGACACCTCAAAGGTAATATGATCGACGGCAATAAAATCGCCAAAGCGTTTTGTAAGGTTCTCTGTGCTGATTACCGCTTCCATTGCTCACTCTAATAGTCGGATGAAACAATCTTCGATGGTCGGCACGATCGGCATGATCTCTACGTTGTGATGGCCCTTCGATTCCAGGTAGTTCCGAACCTCGTCCGCGGCGCCGGGCCGATCGTCTTTCAGCGAAAGGTGCAGGTATTCACCGAAAGAAAAGCAGCGAAGCGTATTGTCATGGCTCCGCAGGTCTGGAAGCAGACGCGGAATGTCGGGTGACCGCACCGCATACAGCTTTTCAGGATACTGTTCGATAATTTTCACAGGTTTGTCGACGGCCAGGATGCGGCCTCGCTGGATAAGGGCGATACGGTCGCACAACGTGGCCTCGTCCATGTACGGCGTTGAGACGAGGATCGTAATGCCCTGGTCTTTCAGTCTCCTCAGCATTTCCCAAAATTCCTTCCGCGACACGGGGTCGACGCCGGTAGTCGGTTCATCGAGAAACAGGACGACCGGTTTATGGATCAACGCGCAGCTGAGGGCGAGTTTCTGTTTCATTCCGCCGGATAGCTTGCCAGCCCTTCTCTTCCTGAACGGCTCGATCTGAACGTAAATGTCCCGGATCAGGTGATAATTCTCCGCAACGGTTGTTCCAAAGATCGTAGCGAAGAAAGTAAGATTTTCTTCCACGGTCAGGTCCTGGTAGAGCGAGAACCGCCCGGGCATATAGCCCACACGGTTGCGGATCTGACGGTAATCGCGCACGATGTCGAGACCGTCAACGGTGGCCGAACCACTGTCGGGGAGGAGCAGGGTGGTCAGCATGCGAAAGAGCGTGGACTTCCCTGCGCCGTCAGGGCCGATGAGGCCGAAAAGCTCGCCGGCAGTGATTTCCAGCGAAATGGAATCCACCGCGGGGGTGCCCGCTCCTTTATATGTTTTAGTCAGTTGTTGAATGGAGACCATGATCCGGATCTTGAAATTTCACTTCGCCGTACATTCCGATCTTGAGATATCCGTCGTTTTTCACCTGGACTTTAATGGCATACACGAGGTCGGCGCGTTCCTCTTTGGTCTGAATGGTCTTTGGCGTGAATTCCGCTTTGTCGCTGATCCATGTGACCTCGCCGGGATACTGTTTGAACCCACCGGATCCATTGTCCACGAACACGTTCACCTTTTGGCCGAGCTTGAGCAGGGGGAGCTGCGTGCCGGTAATGTAGGCGCGAAGCAAAAGCGAGGACAGGTCAGCGATCTTGTATAGCGGTTTACCGGGGGCAGCGAGCTCATGTGCTTCGGCATACCGTGCGAGAATGGTGCCGCTCATCGGGTTGACCACGCGGCACCGGCGCAGCTGGTCGTCCAGTTGTTCGACCTGGGCGGAGAGCGGCAGCGTTTCGCTGACCAGTGCCTGCGAGGAGAGGTCGAGCGAGGAACGATGCGCCTGCATTTGTCTCCGGATCAACGCGGTCTGTGCCCTGGCATCATCGAGCTGTTTTTGCGTCGCCGCAGAAGCTTTCACGAGATTGCTGATCCGTTCCTCCTCCCGTTCCGCCGTTTCGAGCTGCACCCTGTAGGAGGCAAGTTGCGTGGCGATATCCGGGCGCCTGGCGAGAATTGCCTCTACCTGTGCAAGCAATTGTTTCTTCCTCAGATATAATTGGGTGCTGTCAATCCATCCGAGCGGCTCTCCACGCCCGACGGCGGCGCCTTCCTGTACATCGAGCCGCTCAATCGTGCCGGCGACTTCGGCTGACACGATGACTTCCTCCGCTTCAAACGTTCCGGAGGCGTCGAAGGCGTTTTCGCCGGAATGACAAGACGAGACCAACAGCGCGATGAGAAAAAGTTTCATGATACTTCTCATAGGATTAGCATTAATGACCGTTTGTAAATTCATATCTGGCTTGTGCCATGAGGAGCTGGACCTCGTGGAGTACCCGGTCCTGTATTGCCCGGTCTTCCGCATTCACTTCCCGCACGTAATCCGAAGCGGAGATCACGCCCTGCTCCAGCTGTACGGATGCGGTTTCCTTCACCCGCGCGCGGAGGGCAATAATAGTGTCATCCACCTCTATCAGCCTGCGAAGTTTTTCGACCTCGCCCTGCTCCTGGCGCAAGGTCAGCCTGGTATTAAACAGGAAGGTCTCCTGTTGAACATCCAGCGACTGCTGCCGAACGTTCAGCAGTTGCTTTTCTTTTGCAAAAGTGTAGTAGCCGGAAAGTAGCCAGCTCAGGCGCAGGCCTCCGATGTAATAAAATTTGAACTCATTTTCCAACATGTTGAGCGCGGGCCTCCCATAACCGCCCTGTACGAAAAATTCAAGCCGCGGCCTTTTGCGGGCGGCGAGCAACCCGCGGCTGACGTCGAGCGCGCGCCGCTGAAACTGAAAAAGCTCCAGCTCGGGG
>DASVOT010000455.1:0-2817 GCA_036383235.1 Chryseosolibacter sp. | reverse complement strand
CGTCCATTTCAGTGACACCCTGAACATACCGATCGGCCTGATTCCCCTGAGCGATGGCGGAGCGGTAGCCTACAGCATTCCCAACCTGTACCGCTTGTCTGACACCGACGGCGATGGCATAGCTGACGAAACAAAAAAACTTCTCGGCCCCTTTCAGCACCGTGATACTCATGGAATGGTGAACAACTTCATCCGCGGATACGACGGATGGATCCACGCATGCCACGGATTTACCAACCGGTCGACGGTCGCGGGTGCCGATGGCGACTCCATTACGATGATTTCAGGAAACACCTTCCGCTTCCTCCCCGACGGGAGCCGCGTCGAGCACATGACGTATGGAAGGATCAACCCGTTTGGCCTGACCTATGATGAGCGCGGGTACCTGTATTCGACGGATTGCCATACGTCCCCTCTGTATCAGCTCATTCGGGGCGCCGATTATACGCAGTGGGGCAAAGAGGAAGGAATGGGTTTCGCGCCCGATATGAAACCACTGGAGAAAGAAGCCACTGCCCTGGCTGGCATCGCGTATTATGCCGACGATCTGTTCCCTGAAAAATATCGAAGCAACTTTTACATCGGCGACGTGGTCGCCTCGCGTGTATACAGGAATTCCTATTCGTTCAGGGGCTCATCGCCCGTAGGAAAACTCGAAGAGGATTTTGTATTGAGCGAAGATCCCTGGTTCCGGCCGGTCAACGTGATCCTTGGGCCGGACGGCGCGCTGTATATCGCCGACTTCTATAACAGCATCATCGGTCATTATGAGGTGCCGCTCGACCATCCGAAGCGCGATAAGATCCGCGGGCGAATCTGGCGGATCACTTATAAAGGAAAAGAAAACAAATACCAGGATCTTTCCGCGGCAACTGCAACCGCGCTGGTTGCTGCGCTGGACCATAACAATCTTGTCACGCGATTTGCGGCGGCCGACCAGCTTGTGGACCGGATCGGGCAGGCCGCGGTTCAACCGGTGCTTGACCTGATCAACGACAATGGGGTGAGCGCGCGGGCGTACAGTCACGGGTTGTGGGTGCTGCACCGGCTCCATGCATTATCGAATGAAATCATTCAGAGATCCGCTGAGCACAGGGATCCCGTCGTCAGGCTGCACACCATGCGCATCCTGGCGGAAAAGGATCTGGATGCCAATACGTTCTTCGGCCTCGTCGCCAGGAGACTGGATGACGACGATCCCCATGTACGACGGGCCGCTACCGAGCTGCTGGTCAAGTTCCCTGATATGACCTCTTTCCAAACGGCGCTGAAGGAACGCAACCGCGTGCCGGATTTTGACACCCATCAGCTTTACACGACGCGGCTTGTACTCAGAAACCTCTTGCGAAACGACAACCTGATGAAGGAAGTGGTGGCGAAGCAATGGAAGCCCGAAGACACACGGCATATCCTGGATGTGCTCGTCGGTGTACCGTCGGAAGATGCTGCCTTGTTCCTGGCGGCAAATATCGGCCAGACCGACTGGGAGGGTGAGCGCCTGTCAAGATTATACGAACACCTTGCACGGTACATTCCTGCGGCCCAGTCCCAAAACGTGATGATCGCCGCCATGAAAACCAAACCGGACGATATTGATTTCCAGTATCTGGCCTTCAAAGGTATCCAGCAAGGCATTGCACGACGCGGTGCGAAAGAGACGTCCGGAATCCAACGGTGGGGCTCGGCGCTGGCTGAAAACCTGCTTGCGAAATATGGCTCCGGGGAGCAGTCACACTCGCCTGACGTGTCGGCCAAACAGAAATTTGCTGCCGACCTTGCAGGCAAGTACCGGATCAAAAGCCAGGAGCCTGCGCTATTGTCGTTCGTGGAAAACCCTGCGACGATGGATGTCGATGTAAAAATTGCCGCGCTCCGGGCACTCCTCATCCTTGATACGAATAAGTATGCCTTGCTTGCGGGAAAGATCCTGCAGGATACCGTGCCTTCACAATTCAAAAACAGGGTGGCCGCACTCCTGGGAGATTTTTCAGGACCCGCGGTCAATAAAGTGCTGGCCGATGTCACCAAAGCTCCGCCGGATCTGCAGTCGGCAATTGTGATGTCGCTCGCCTCCACGCCTGAAGGAAAAAACATCATTTTCAGGAAGGTGAAGAACGGTGAGTTCCTTCCACGCACGCTGATCCAGCCAAAGGTAGAGGAACGGATCATGCTCAACATCACGCGGAAACAAGAGGAGGAATTCAAGGCGCTGACTTCGAAGCTCGAACCCGTCAGCAAGGAACGCCAGACACTCATCGACACGCGCCTTATCGCATTTAACGCGGTGACCAAGCCCATCTCTCCTGACTCGGGAAAAATGGTCTTCAAACAAAACTGCTCCATTTGCCATTCCATCGGCCACCAGGGCGGCGCCATTGGTCCGCAGCTCGACGGCGTAGGCAAATGGGGGCCGAGGGCGCTTGCCGAAAAGATACTCGATCCAAACCGGAATATTTCAGGAAACTTCCGCAACTATACCATCGCGCTTAAAGATGGAAAAGTAATGAGCGGGCTGTTCCGCCGCGATGAAGGAGAGGTCACCGTCTTCGCGGATTTGACGGGCAAGGAATTTTCAGTTGCCAAGGCCGACATCGCCGAACAGAAAATATCACCTTATACACTGATGCCGGATACCTTTGGCAGCGTACTGTCGCAGGATGAATTCAATGCACTGTTGAAATATTTGCTGGGACAGAATTCGCAGGATTAAGTGTAATTGAATCAGGAGAGCGCTGACCGGATTTCCGACTGAATACAATTTCACCTGCGGTTTGGCGCGGCCGGATAGAATGAATCTTTAAAACGTAGTTATGATAG
>DASVOT010000454.1:0-2442 GCA_036383235.1 Chryseosolibacter sp. | reverse complement strand
CGCGAAACACAAGATCGGTATCGGATATCACGGGCACCTGCAGCAGACCATCGCCTCCTGGGATGAAGCCCTCTCACAATCGAAATACAACGGGCTGAACTGCGACGTCGGACACTATGTCGCCGCCGGGTTCGATCCCATTCCGCTGCTCGAAAGCAAACACGACCGCATTTACAGCATGCACCTGAAGGACAGAAAATCGAAATCCAACGGGGGAGAAAACATGCCGTGGGGCCAGGGCGATACCCCCATCGTTGACATCCTTCAGCTGATGAGGAAAAATAAATACAAATTCCCCGCAACCATCGAGCTGGAGTATGACGTGCCCGAAGGATCGGATGCCGTCAAGGAGGTAGCCAAATGTCTTGACTACTGCCGCAAAGCGTTGGAGAAGAATATCTGATCGCCGGGAAAAATCTAGCATAAAAAAAGGCGCTGAATTTCAGTGCCTTTTTTTAGTCCGAGGAAATCTATTTCAGTTTTAAATCATTTTTCCAACCGACATTTGCTGGCAATCATTGGCAATTGACAATTTCGGAACCCGAACATTGCTTGTTCCCAAACATGATGAAGCTTCAAATTGTCTAAATTCTGCCGGGTAAGTTCAGACCGGAGCGTACGACTGCCTTTCCAATTTTGTTGAAGATATCAGGCAAATAAGGCGTGGCATTTGTGGAGGCGACGCATTTGTAGAGACAAGGAATGCATTTGGAATGCATTTGGAATGCATTGACCTTATTAACGCTGCACGCATTTTGCCCAAGGCGTTGAGCGTCCCGTCGCAGGCTTCTCACATCGCGGCACGCATAAACCTTATTCCTTTACTAGCACCACGTCTCATCCCACAGTCCAACCTTATTCCCTTATCCTCGGGGTATGCAGTATCAATTACCACGGGCCTGCATGCGCGGCAGCCTGTGCTCGGGCAGGCAGGCTAAAGCCTGCCGGCGCGCTGGCTCACGCACCGTGGCAATTGATACATGCAGTCACTGCGGGCTCGCTTGCAGGGTGCTCATCGGTTTATACCCGGGCTGATTGCGCAGGTCAATAAGCGAATAAGGTTGGAAAAGCAGCGGAGCATTTTTTCTACTTAGGAAATTGCCCTCTTGCCAATTTTCTTTCCGCACCTCTGTGCCTTCCCGACGACTGCTTAGAAATCAGCTTTTCGGTATTTGCCACCAGCGGCTCTTGATCACCCGGAAGAGGTGAATTTTGTAAAATTTTCGCCGACACCAGTTGTTATGCTATAAGCAAAGGCATCAAGTGATCCGACAGGGACTCGAACCCCGAACCGTCAGCTTAGAAGGCTGATGCTCTATCCAGTTGAGCTATCGGACCCGTATTTAAAACGGCCTTTCCGGAGCCTGTCTTAAAAATATTTTTTCCAGTGCAATGGCTTTTTCTCAGTCGTCGCAATTTCGCGGCACATTTGCGTGGCCGATATCCGGAAAATTGTGTCCTGACTGGCCGGCGCAAAAAAATCGCGCAGCCGTCTTTCGATTTACAGCCATCGACGCGCCGGATTTGCCATCGGCAAATCCAGGCGCAGTCAGGCGGAGAAGGGGGGATTCGAACCCCCGGTACGGTTTAACCCGTACGACAGTTTAGCAAACTGCTGGTTTAAGCCTCTCACCCACCTCTCCAAAATCCCTTGTGTGTTATATCCTGCACCCCTTACCTTCCACACCCCACCGCAGGGAAGTGCAAATATAAACCATCAGGACATTCTGCCTAAAAAATCCCGCTAAATTCTAAATTTCGCCATGATTACCATCTCGGAAGCCACCCTGGACGATATCCCCGCCATCATCGACATCGCGGAGAAGACCTGGTGGCCAACCTACTCGAAGATCCTTTCGGCCGATCAGATCCGCTACATGCTCGATGCGATCTACTCCGCCACGATCCTGCGAAAGCAGATCGCCGATGGATCGCAAACATTCCTGACGCTGACAGACGAAGGCACAATAAAAGGCTTTGCCTCTTTTTCAAAACGAACGGAAGATCCGGCGGTCTTCAAGCTGCACAAACTCTATGTCCTTCCCGAACGACAATCGAAAGGATATGGACGGATGCTCGTCAACCATGTCATGAACAGACTGCTGGAAGAAAACATTCACGCACTCGACCTCAATGTAAACCGCCATAATCCTGCCCGCCGCTTCTATGAAAAGCTCGGCTTCCGGGTGCTCCGCGAGGAAGACATTCCCATCGGTCCCTACTGGATGAACGACTACGTCATGCGAATCGAATTCTAAACCGGACGGCCAGCAACCAGCCGCCTTTTTATTCGCTCACTCCTTTCCGGCGCCATGCGTATACCTGCTACGTTGGGTATGCTTTTTTAACGGTCCGGGCCAGATGAACGAATATGTTCTATAGCAGGAGTCCGTCCGTATTGAGCCTCGCCACGCCAATGGCGGTTGAGGTTACCTTCTGGGA
>DASVOT010000453.1:0-3555 GCA_036383235.1 Chryseosolibacter sp. | reverse complement strand
CGGTCTGCGCGGCCGTCGACCCAGAACCATACCGCCTTCAGTTTGATATTGTTCTTCCGCAGCGTCCTGATCTCTTCCGCCATGGAAGGAAGATGTTCCTGCCGCCAGTCGTACGCAAGCTGGGTGATGCCGAGGTCGTTCAGCATTTCCGCGCGCTGGGCGGGAGTGCGTTTCATTTTGTCAAAGGGAACGATGCACCAGGCCACGAGGTTCTTTTTCGAGAACAGCGACGTAGCCTGCTGTGCGGATACCGTAAGCGTGGCGGAGGCGCAAAAGACTGCTGCGATAATCACCGCAGCGGTTTTCATGACTGGATGGTTAGCGAAATACGGGCCGGACGTGCGGCCGTGCAGGTTGGGGATATTCATTTTGTCTTCACTCATTAATCTTCCAGCACCAGTAACCCAAACGACGAAGGGATATGAAAATCGGGTTTTTCAGAATCCGGCTTCACCCAACTTACCCCCTTGAAATTCGCATCGCTGTTCCCCGCTTCCAGGCAATCTGCCCGGAACAATCCGGCCTGGAGCGTGTTGTCGTTGAGTACTCCAAGCTTCGCCAGCGACTTCTTACTGATGGCGGCCTCAATGGTATATCCGTCTTTCGTCCTTGACGTTTTCAGGATGAGATGACCGGCAGGCCACGACCAGCTGGAATCGAATTTCCGGTAGTAAGTGGCTTTGTAGTCGAGCACGCGGCCCTGTGGATCGAGCTCGAGGCAAAAGTAGGGCGCGAGCTTTTCATCGATCCTGAAAAAGATTTCGGCGCGCGTGGAAGAGGCAACGGCTGATTTATCATCCGGATCGGTAGCCAGCACGACGTGGTGATCGGTGACATCGAAAAGGCAATAGAGCCAGTCGTCGTTGTGAAGCGCTCTGAATTTTGTTGTCAGGGGTTTATCCTTTTCCCAGGGATAGCTGAAGTCAGTCAGCACGCGGGCTTGCTGCCACCCGGGGTCATCGCCCCTTCCGGTAAGGGAGATGGCCCGGGAAATTTTCTTAACAGAATAGGTTTTCGTTTGTCCACCCTGGTCCGGAAAAGCAGCTAGTGTTGCCATAAAAAGAATAAGGGATAAGAAGGTCAGATTCATACGCGTCAGGGTATTTCGTCTTTTATTCTTTCCAGCCTGTCCACGCGTTCGTCCATCGTTCAGCTGATTGAGGCATTCTGCAGGAGTTCCTTCAGGCGTTTAGCCACGATGCGTTCTTCCCCCGGGTTCATCATCCAGGTGGTGATATCGATGGTGTCCTTGCCTCCCATGGTTTCGATGGACGGATGTCCGTTGCGGAGGGCATCGCGGATGTCCGATGGGGACGCCTTCACTTTGGTCTCGTTCCAGGAGACGGTGAGGGCGGGCACGTGGTTGGCGATCTCCGGCACATGGACGTCGGCTTTCACGCCGGGCACAGAGAGGGCGGCGTCCTGGATCATCTTGATCTGGTTTTGCCACATCTTCCATTCCGCTTCATGATCCTTTGCCAGGAATACTTCCACGGCCACCATCATGCCGAGGATCTCTTCCTTGTTCACTTTCATCCCGCGGCCAATGGCATCGCCATTGGGCGACGCGTTCTTGAGGGCCGCCTTGATGAGGTCCTTGCGGCCGAGGAGCAACCCGGCGCTTTGCGGTCCCCTGATTCCCTTGCCGCCGGAGAAACAGACAAGGTCGAAACCCATCTGTGTGTATTTCCAGAAATTTTCAACGGGCGGGACGTCGGCCGCGCAGTCGTTAAAGGTAGGAATACCGTGTTTTTTTCCGATCGCGACAAACTCTTCATCCCGCACCTGGCCGATGGGATTCTGGTTGTTGTAGAACCACATCATCGCGGTTTTTTCATTGATGGCGGCCTCCATCTGTTTCTTTGTTTCCACCTCGACCAGTTTCACGCCGCAATTGCGGATCGCGTGGTCATATCCCACGCGGTGCGATTTCTGAATGATCACCTCCGATTTCATCCCGGTGAGGTCGCCGGGGATCATGGCGACCTTCTTGGGATCGCCACCCGTGACCACGCCCGCGGTACCCAACGTAATGGCTGAAGCCGCCCCAGCCGTGACCATGGCAGCCTCGCATTTCAGCAGTTCCGCGATTCGTTCACCCGCTTTCTCCTGCAGCTCTTCGAGCCGCACGTATTGCAGTGATGCAAAGTTGATCGCCTTCATCACTTCGGGAAGCATCGTCGACGCCGTAAGGATGGTATAGGTGCCCGCGGCATTGATAAACGTTCGCACGCCGAGTTCCTTGAAATAGTCGCGCGAGTCATTGGCGGCCGGCGTTTGCGCCAATGCCGGACTCCCGGTCATTGCGCCCGCCAGCGGCAGGGTGATCAGTCCTTTCAGCAGATCTCTTCTTTTAGTCATCTCTCTTAACTTTTAAGCTTGGCAATACAGTCAATTTCCACCAGGGAGTCTCCGGGTACGCCGCCATACGCAGCAATGGTTGTCCTGACAGGAGGTTTGCTGCCGAAACGCCCCTTGTAGGCTTCGTTCATCTTCTTGTAGTCGTTGAGGTCGGCCAGGTACACATTCACCTTCAGCACGTGTTCCATAGACGAGCCGGCTTTCTCCAGCTCTTTCTGCAATTCATCCAGTACATGGTTGGTGTGTGCGGTGATGTCGCCTTCGAAGTGCGCACCTTTTCCCGCGCAGTACACCAGTCCGTTGTGAACAACTGCGCTTGAAAAAAGCGGCACGTCCTGCTCGTACACGATGCCGGAAACCGTTTTCTTGGACGAGCCTCCTTCCGCGGAAGCTTTCACCGCCCCCGCGCCAAGAAGGCCGCCAAGGGCGAGAGAGATTTTTCTGAATACTGACCGTCTGTTTGTTTTCATAGGGGAGGATTTAAGATTCAAAATTCAAAATTCAAAATTCAAAATTCGGTGGCTGAGCCTGTCGAAGCCCGGTGGCTGAGCCCGTCGAAGCCCGGTGGCTGAGCCTGCCGAAGCCCGGTGGCTGAGCCTGTCGAAGCCCGGTGGCTGAGCCTGCCGAAGCCCAAGATTCAAAATTTAGCGTTGATCAGGGGTTCGGGGTTATGGATTTTCGTACTGCTTCCACTTCTTCGGGCGTGACGGCGCTTGCTTTATTGCCGAAGTTGCTCCGGATGAAAGTTAACACATTTGCGACTTCCGCGTTGCCGAGGAAGCTGTGCTGAGGCATCGTGGCGTTGAATTCCTCGCCATTGACGTCGATTGGCCCTTCGAGCCCTTTCAGGACGATGCCGATCAGCCTTTCCTTATTGCCGGTGACCCATGAGCTTTTAGCCAGGGGAGGGAAGCGGCCCGATGCGCCTTTTCCGTCGCGCTGATGGCAGGTGCCGCAGTAGATGCTATAGACTTTTTCGCCGCCGGCCACCACGCCTTTATCCAGGTTGTCTTCGATCTCATCGGGCCTTCTGATGTTGGAGAGCAACCTGCGTTTTTCCATCCGGGCGAGCTGCGCTTCTCCGAAATTCTTCTTATCACCTTTGTACATAATGCGCCAGATCTTTCCTTTTTCCGTGTCGGAGATGTAGAGTGAACCATCGGGGCCCATGGCGATTCCCATGGGTCTGTATTT
>DASVOT010000452.1:0-8868 GCA_036383235.1 Chryseosolibacter sp. | reverse complement strand
AATTGGGTTTCCTGACAAAGAACGGCGCAGGCAGGGCCTTGCTCACGGGGACCATCGCTGTGAAAGACAGTCTTCTGCTGAACGACGGAGTAATCGAACTGCAGAACCCGGTCGACACCGTTTCACTGGGCTCCAGGGCGGTTCTCGCCTCGGGCCCTGCTTCATTCATCGAAGGCGGGTTCGTGGCACGCGCCGGATCCGGAGACATGGTCTTTCCTCTTGGCGCCGATGGGTTGTATCTGCCCCTGAAGATCTACAAGGTGCAGGCGCAGAAAGTAACGGCGTCCGTGAACGCAGCGCCCACCGCCTATTCTGCCGGGCCGGGCGTCGATGCCCTGATCGCATTTCCCTACGCGTGGACGGTAAAGAAAAAGGTGGCCACGGATACGGCTGCCTATATTGAATTGGATTACCCTGTTAGCCTTCCCGTTGTTTCCAATCCCATCGTCGTCCGGGAAATCCCGGGAAATCAATACGCCAGCATGGGGGCGCGGTTGATTAACAACTCCGGCACACGCATGACGGTGAAAAGTTACTCGCGGAGACTCAACGGACTGTTTACCGTAGCCCAGGGATTCCCTTCCGACCCGGTCACCGATTCCCTTGCGCTCGTCTCATTATTTAATTCCACCGGCGGACCCGGCTGGATCAATAAAACAAACTGGCTCACGGGAACGCTCGATACCTGGTTCGGGATAACCGTAAACGGTCAAAGTATTACCTCCGTCGAACTTCCGAATAACAACCTCACAGGGCCAGTGGCCGATCCGTTGGTTGACATCCTCTCGTTGCAGACCATCAACCTTTCCGCCAACAAGATTACGGGCCTGCCGGATTTCACCCTTAACCCCGAGGTCACGTCCTTGAATGTGTCGGATAACAGCCTGGACTTCGCCGCGCTCGAGCCGAACGCATCGATTCTGGGAATCAATTACCTTGTCCAGCGCGACCTTGGCAGCCCGCTCGACACCGCCATTGCCGTGGGGAATCCCTTCGTATTTGCCGTGCCGGCAGGTGGTACGAACAGCCAATATCAATGGAAGCTGAACGGCGCGGCCATACCAGGCGCTACGGGAGCGACCTACACACTTCCTGCCATCGGTCGTCAGACCATGGGAGATTACGCGGCAGAAGTCACGAACCCGAATCTTCCCGGACTTACCCTCAAGTCGGCAAACCAGAAGGTGCTCGCGTTTGCAGACCTTTCAGGTACGCTGTATGCCGATACCGACCTTCCTGCCGAACAAGGACAGCTTACACTATACAAAGTGCAGCCCGGCGCCTTTGAGCCGCTTTCAACGGTGGCCGTGCAGAGCGGCGGGGCATACAAGTTCCAGAAAGTGATACTCGACGATTATCAGATCCGCGCACTTGCCGACACCCTCGTTTATGCGGCCGCGCTCCCTACTTATTACAAGAATACAATCTTCTGGGAAGAGGCCGATACCCTGTTTGTGGAAGACAACATCGATAGCCTGGACATCCTGTCGCAACTTGAGCCGGCGCCGCCCTCGGGCCGCGGATCGATCAGCGGATACCTCCAGGAGGACGATGGCACCGGGCGGATCCTTGACCCGGAAAAAAATAAAAGAGTGGCAGAGGCAGGCGTGAGCGCCCGACGGGTTGAACGCACCGGACGAACGAAGGGCGAGATCCTTACCCTGGTTGCCTATGTGTTTACCAACGAAAACGGTGAATTCGTCTTGCCCAACTTGCCGGAAGGAGAATACCGGCTGAACTTCCAGTACCCGGGCTATCCGATGGATGAAACATCCTATACGACCATCACCATCGGAACGGCCTTTGAGTCACAGGTGATGGTGGAGGCAAACGTCATCGACGGAAAGATCAGCGTCAGCAAACTGATCATCACCGGCCTCTATGAGGCGGAAGGTTACCACGCCGAAGTATATCCCAACCCCGCCGTGGACAACATACAAATGAAGTTTCCTTCCGCGACGCAGGGCCGGATGATTGCCCTATCGGATCTGCAGGGCAGGGCGCTCCAATCATTTAAGGCGGACGACAAAGAAGTCACGATCAACGTGAAGTACCTCCAAAAAGGAATCTATTTCTTACAGATCAATGAAAACAGAAAAACGGTAAAGACTTTAAGAATCAGCATCGAATAACACGGGATCTCCGGTGAAAATGACCGGGGAGTATTCAACCATCTACGCAAAAATTATGAAACCCATTCAGCTAAATCTCATTCCTCTCCGCAAAGCAGCGTTCGGCATGGCCATTTCTTGCATGCTGGCAGCCTGCGGCGGTTCCGACCCGGCGCCAACGCCAGCGGAAAAAGTCACCAGACTGCTTACCGCAGACAACGGAACCTGGACCCCGGCGTCCTTATCAGGTGTGACGGTAGATGGCGTTGACGTAACAGATGAGCTGTTTGCCGGTTTTTCCATCACTTTTCATGAGAACACGTTTACGACTACCGGCACCAGTCCGGTGTGGCTGCGGGAGGATACCTGGCATTTTAAAGATGCAAACGCCACAGTGATCGTTCGAGGGCAGGATCAAAAAGAAATCACCATCACGGAAATCTCCGCCACGCAGTTGAAACTTACACTGGAGTGGAGTCAGACAACCACCACATCATCCGGCGGACGTTTGCTTTCCCTGAAGGGCAAGCATGAATTCTTTCTGACGAAATAAAATGAACGGCACCCTGGCGAAAGCGCCCCGGTCTTTGAACGCTTGCACATGAAACGCCTCGCCTCTTTCTTCGTGTTCTCCGCCTTAGGGCTCACTGCTTTTTGCCAGCAGCTTCCGGCGGTCTATGAGGCGCTGGAGCGCAACTACAACAAAAATGCGTTCGAGGCCTGCATCAAGCTCGAAAAGCAGGTGGAGGCGTTTGCGCACGACCGCGTCGACACCCTGGCTTCCAATAGTTTTTTCTATCTCGGCGACGCCTTTCTCCAGTCGGGCGATATCGCGAAGGCGCTCTTTTTCTTTGAACGGGAAAACAACCTGTTGCGGCAACTGGGCAGGCAGCATACCGAAGACTACAGCAATTCCCTGAACAACCTGGCCTATCTGTATTTGCAGGCTGGCCATTACGCACAGGCCGGAACGACAGCGGATGCGCTCATCGCGAACGATCAAAGAATGTTCACTCCTACCGACGACCGGTTCGTATCGTCGGCCCTATACGCTGCGGATATCTACCTGCAGCTCGACCGGCTTAAGGACGCGGAAAGCCTCTTATTGAACACACTCCGCGCACAGAGCCCGAACAGCGCGAACCGAGGACTGCTGTTGAATAAGCTGGGCGACCTGTATTCCTATACCGGGCAGTACACGAGAGCCGGCCAATGCCTGGACGAAGCGCTCCAGCTGCAGGCGGAAACATCCGGCGAGGAGTCCGCCGAATACATAAGCACGGCCATCACGCTTGGAGTGTTGTACATGAACGAAGGGAAATATCCGGAGGCGGAGGAGATCTTCGAAGTGGCGTTGAGCAACCTGGAACCGACGGAAGCCGCCTACGCCCCCGTTCTGAATAACCAGGCGCTGGCACTTCAAAGCCTGGGCAGGCTGGAGGAAGCGCAAAAAACCCTGGAGAAGATCCGCAGTATAGATAGCCTCACCGTTGGGACTTCCCATCCGGACTACGCCATTACGCTCTCAAACCTCGGTCTCGTCTACGCCGATCTTGGCCATTATACCGCGGCGGAAAAACTGCTCCTCCAGGCGCTCTCGATCGCCAAAGCCTCCGGCGAGGAAAACGGTCTCTCTTATGCCCGCAAACTCAATAACCTGGCGAAGATCTATCAGATGGCCGGCGACCCGCAGAAGGCCGTTCCGCGACTGCAGAGCGCGTTATCCGCCTTCCGCAAACGGCTCGGCAAAGAAACGCCGGAATATGCCACTGCCGCATATAACCTCGGGCTCGCCCTTTGGAGAGCCGGCAAAGGAAGCGCCGGATATAAGTATTTGAGATCGTCGGCGGACATCCGCGCCGGGGTCCTTGGAAAAAACCACCCGAAATATGCCGAGAGCATCCTGGCGATCGCGCAATACCAATGGTACAAACAACAGGAAAAGGACGCGCATCATTCGTTCGGAGAAGTGTTCGACAATTACTATTTCCAGATCGAGCAGACGTTCCCCGTCCTGACAGAGGAAGAGAAATCCAGGTTCTATTACACCAACATCCGAAATTCATTTGATCAGTTCAATTCCTTTGCCGTCTCCCATCAACACGAGGATCCTGCCCTGATCAGCGATGCTTACAACTACCTCATCAATACCAAGGCCGCGATCATGTTCGCGACGGAGAAAGTAAAAACGGCGATCTATGCCAGCGGTGACAGCTCCCTCATCCGACAATTCGGACTGTGGCAAGGGCAAAAAGAACAGATTGCGAAACTGTATAGCCTGAACCAGGAACATAAAGAGCTTGATTCGCTCCTGAAGGCCGCCAATGCGCTGGAAAGAGAACTGACGCGCAAGTCGGCCGATTTCGCAGGGCAGTTTATGCGAAAGCGATATGCATGGGAGGAAATCCAGAAAACGTTACAGGCCGGAGAGGCCGCCGTGGAGGTTTTGCGTTTTAAAGATTACCAACCTGGCGACGGGGGTTCCTTTTCAGGGAATATCACCTACGCATTCCTGGTCATCACCTCTCAGACAAAAGACAGGCCCCATCTCATCCTGCTGGAAAACGGGAAAGACCTCGAATCGAAATACCTCCGATCGTATCGCAACAACATTAAATACAGTCTCAGTGATGCCTATTCCTACCAATACTATTTCAAGCCTCTTGCCGATTACCTGAAAAAAGAAAACGTGACGCGGCTGTTTTTCTCTCCGGACGGCGTATACAACCAGATCAACCTCAACGGCATTGAGAATCCCGAGACAAAAAAGTTCCTGATCGACGAATATGACATCCGCCTTGTGACCAACACGCGGGAACTTGCCGGTCCGCGCGACGGTCGTCACAATGACCGGTCATCCATTCTGATCGGCTTTCCGAAATTCAACCTGGAGGAAAGTGAACTGGCCCGGGAAGGACAGAAAACAAAGCTCGGAGGCTCAGCCGTCAGCAGGAGCTGGCGCGGCGGCTTGTTGCGTTATGTGCGGGGCCAGGAAGGCATTGGCGCATTGCCCGGCACACGGGTGGAGATACAAAAGATCGCGAACCTGTTTGGCGAAAAGTCATCAGTCTATACTGGAGAACAGGCATCCGAGCGGATTGCGAAAAGCGTCGCCAACCCGGCTGTACTTCACATTGCCACGCACGGCTACTTCCTGGAGGACGAGAACTCAAAAGAAAAGAGGGCGTATGTTTCAAATCCACTGCTGAACGCAGGACTGATCCTGGCCGGAGCAGAAAATTTCTTACGGACAGGACAACCCATCAACGATGCAGGAGATGACGGCATCCTGACCGCCTTTGAAGCGATGAATCTCCGTCTCGACAACGCCGACCTCGTGGTCCTTTCCGCCTGTGAAACCGGCCTCGGTGACGTCGCGAACGGAGAGGGGGTCTATGGCCTCCAACGGGCCTTCAAGCTCGCGGGAGCCAGAAGCATCGTGATGAGCCTGTGGAACGTCGATGATGACGCAACACAGCAACTGATGATCGCGTTCTATGACCTGATGCTGAAGAGCGGCAACCAGCATGAAGCCTTTCGCAAGGCTCAGCAAATGGTTAAAGAAAAATATCCCTCTCCCTTTTACTGGGCCGCATTTATCATGGTGGGCATCTGACGCTCACCGTCGATTATCGGTTCTTGCCCATCACGTAATACAGGATCGGCCCAAGCACAGGCAAAAAGACCACAGCAATGATCCACAAGACTTTTTTCTCGGTATCCTTGCTGCTGTTCACAATATCGACAATCACGATAATGTCGATAATGAGAATGACGAGATAAAACAATTTTCCCATATACCTTATACCTTTATACCTTTATACCCTATACCTTCAGTTACTGGCAAGTATCTTAAACAAGGCGTCCAGGTTCGGGGTGATGATGATCTCTGTCCGCCTGTTTTTTTGCCGGTTTCCCGGCGAATCGTTGTCAGCGACGGGAACATATTCGCTTCTCCCCGATGCGGTAATTTGTCCGGGGGAGACTCCCGCCTTTGTCAATATTCTCGTGATCGACGTTGCGCGCATCACACTCAGATCCCAGTTATCGTTCATGTAAGCAGACTTCTTTGAAACCGGCACATTGTCGGTGTGGCCTTCGATCATGATATTGATATCCTTTTGATCTTTGATTGCCTTGGCGAGCTGCTGAAGCGCTCCGACACCTTTGCTGTCGACTTGTACGCTGCCACTGCCGAAAAGCAATTGCTCCGCGAGAGAAACATAAACTTTCCCGTTTTTGATCTTCACGGATATATCGTTCTCCTTGAAATTAAGAAGCGCATTGCTGATCCTGTTCTTGAGATCCTGGACGGCCTTGTCCTTGTTGGCCAGCACCTGCTCCAGGTCTTGTACTTTTTTCTCGCGCTCCGCCAGGCTGTTGCTCAGGGAGTCATTCACCTTGCGCGTTCTTTCAAGGTTCTCCTGGATGGCGAGCAGCTGCCGTTGCTGGTCAGCCATATCGCGATTCAGTCTTCCGCTGTTGTTGACGAGGCTTTTATAATTCGACGAAAGCTGCGCATGTTCCCTCTCCAGGTCCGCCAGTCTCCGCGAATTATTGCGAACGTCGATCCCGAGGCTCGTCGTGTCATCCTTCAGGTGCAAAAGTGTTTCATTGAGTGTTGCCAACTCGGCGGTGGCCTTATCGAGGCCGGCATTTCGTTCAGCCAGGTCGGCTTCCATTCTCACTTTCTGCGCTAACACATCGTCGTACTTCTTTTTTGAAACGATGCAGGATGAAAAAATCACAAGAAGAAACAGCGATAAAAAAATACGGTTCATAGTTTAAAAAATTAGTCGCGTAAAAATACTGAATAATTCGCGAACTTCTTAACGGGTCCCCCGGCGCTGCATCACACGAGTCGTGCCGGGAAACGATCCTCCTTGAGACTGCGACCATTCCTGCCGGGCTTCGCGATGGACATGGTCGCAGCGACGGACTAAGAAAAATTATCTATCTTGAAGAAACATTCAATCCTATGACTGGCATGCTGCAACCCGGATCGCTGAAAGATAAAACCGTCATCATTACCGGGGGAGGCACCGGTCTTGGCCGCTCCATGGGAAAATATTTTTTGGAGCTCGGCGCGAATCTGGTGATCACGAGCCGCAAGGAGGAAGTGATAAGCAAAACGGCGCGCGAATTATCGGCGGAGACCGGCGGCAAGGTCCTGGCTGTCCCCTGTGACGTCAGGAAATATGAGGAAATAGAGGGCGTCATCCAGTCCGCCGAGAAAGAGTTTGGCTCCGTGAATGCGGTCGTTAACAACGCGGCGGGAAATTTTATAAGCCCCACGGAGCGGTTGTCGCACCGCGCATTCGATATTGTCGTGGACATTGTGCTGAGAGGGACCTATTACACAACCCTGGCGGCGGGGAAGAACTGGATCGCGAAAAAACAGCCAGGAACGTTTCTGAATATTGTCACCACGTATGCATGGACCGGTTCCGGGTACGTCGTTCCTTCCGCCTGCGGAAAAGCAGGGGTGCTGGCGTTGACGCGATCGCTGGCTGTCGAATGGGCGAAGTACCGGATACGGAGCAACGCCATCGCCCCCGGTCCCTTTCCCACCGAGGGTGCGTGGAGCAGGTTGCTTCCCGGCGACCTGGCAAAGAAATTTGATCCCGCCCAACGCATCCCACTGAAGCGGGTGGGCGAACACCAGGAACTTGCCAATCTTGCCGCCTACCTCGTGTCCGATTTCTCTTCGTATGTCAACGGGGAAGTGATTACCATAGACGGGGGAGAATGGCTTCGGAACGGTGGAGAGTTCAGTCACCTGGAAATGATCCCCGACCAGATGTGGGACGCGTACGAGAAATTAAGAGGCAAGTAAAGGATGACCCCGATCGATCGGTTCCTGGAGAAGAAAATTGCGGAAAGGAAAGAGCAAGGACTTTTGAGAACCTTGTCCGTTAATAAGGCAGCTGCCGACTTCGTTTCAAATGATTATCTCGGCCTTGCGCGTTCCAAAGAGCTGTCGGCGTTGATTGACGCCCGGCACCGCGAGCTGGGAGTTCACAACGGCTCTTCGGGCTCCAGGTTGCTCTCGGGAAACACGACGTACGCCGGGCAGGTCGAAGCAAAGCTCAGCCGCCTGTTCAAAAGTGAATCGTCCCTTATCTTCAACTCCGGTTATTCGGCGAACCTCGCGGTTCTCTCGGCCATTCCGCAAAAAGGCGACACCATCCTTTACGACGTGCTCGCCCACACCTCTATCAAGGACGGCGCACGCCTAAGCCTTGCGGCGCGACACAGCTTCCGGCACAACGACCTCGCGGACCTGGAGAGCAAGCTAAGAAGCTCAACAGGCAAGCGGTTCATCGCCGTTGAATCGATCTATTCCATGGACGGAGATGAATGCCCGCTGAAGGAACTCAACGACCTTGCGCATAAATACGAGGCCGCGATCATTCTTGACGAAGCGCATAGCACCGGAGTCAGAGGTCCGCAGGGCGCAGGAGTGAGTGTTGAGCAGAACCTGCATCACGAAATTTTCGCCCGCATCTACACCTTCGGAAAAGGCATGGGGGTACACGGCGCGTGCGTGGCCGGATCAGGCACCCTGATCGAATACCTGGTCAACTTCGCCCGACCGTTTATCTATACCACCGCATTGCCCCAGCATGGCATCGTATCCATTGATTGCGCCTTCGAATACCTGGCCGCGCACATGGGCCTTCAGAAAAAATTAAAGGAGCGGATTGACCTTTATCGTTCAGGAACGGCTGCGGCGAAAAATCGCACGCCGAGTGTG
>DASVOT010000451.1:0-14218 GCA_036383235.1 Chryseosolibacter sp. | reverse complement strand
CTCTTTTTCCCACCGGTCTGCAAAATCCACTGCCTCCTGGTCAGTGAGGTCTTCAAAAAATCGGTAGCCTTGCGACACGGCGTGATAAGAAGGAGGCGTTTCGAGAATGACCACATCATCGGCACGTGATCGCAGGACAGACTCTACCGCGCGGCCGGCGATGGGCGCAGCCACAACGATCTTCGCGGCCTTTTGCTTCCGGCAAAGTTCGACGGCGGCGAAAAGCGTGGCGCCTGTCGCGATACCGTCGTCCACGAGGATGATCGTTCTGCCATCCAGGTCGGGAAGGGGTCTGCCGCGTCGCAGCGCCTGGATCCTTCGCTTTATTTCTTTTTTCTCCTCCTTCAAACTCTCATTTATTTCATTTGCTGACAGCGAATGCCTTCTTGTGTCCGAAATGTAGACGCTGCCGTCCTCTGCCACGGCACCGAATGCCGCCTCCGGATCGAATGGAAATCCCAATTTTCGCGAGACGAGAAGGGCCAGTTCGGCGTTCAGGTGCCGGGCGACATAGTAGGCCGTTTCGGCCCCTCCGCGGGGAATGCCAAGTATGACAGGGTTTGTGTTGCGAAATTTTTCGAGGGCGATCGCTAATTTTTCGCCGGCCTCTTTTCGATCTTGAAACATCTTTTCTTATTTATCGATATTTATTTCACGGTTTACCTTCGGGTCTCTTGTGCGACCTCCAGGCAAAAGGTTAGTAATTTTCCTGCATTCTTGTCCCTCGCCCTTTGCACGAATGCCGGCTGACGGTTGTGTTCTCTGCCTCATGCCGGTTCCAGTGTCGAGAGGTCGCCTTCGGGTAATTCCAGCTCGCGCGCTTTCAATAACCTTCGCATTATTTTTCCGGTGCGTGTTTTGGGCAAAGAATCTACGAATGCGATTTCCTTTGGAGCCACGGCCGGGCCGAGTTGGCTTCCGACACAGGCTGCGATATCAAGTTTCAGGTTTTCGCTGGCGGCGCTCCCGGGTTTCAGCACGACAAAAGCTTTGATGATTTCTCCGATGGCCGGCTTGGGTTTTCCGATGACCGCGGGCTCGGCAACGGACGCGTGCTCCAGGAGCGCGCTTTCCACTTCGAATGGCCCCACCCTGTGGCCCGACGTTTTGATAACATCCTCCGAGCGTCCGACAAACCAATAATATCCATCCGGGTCGCGGTAGGCGAGGTCGCCCGTGATATACCAGTCGTCGTGGAAAGTTTTGACGTAACGGTCGTCTCCGCCCACATACGTTTTGAACATAGACGGCCATCCGCGTTTCAGCACCAGGTGCCCGTCCTTTCCGGTTTCCTGGATGATGCGGAAGGTGCCGTCAGTGATTTCGGCAATTGCTGCCCTGACACCTGGCAGGGGCTTTCCCATGGAGCCGGCCTTCACCGGCATGTTCCTGTAATTCGATATCATGATGCCACCGGTTTCGGTCTGCCACCAGCTGTCGATAACGGGCACGCCGAATGTTTCCGTTGCCCACCGCACGGCGCCGGCCGGCAACGGCTCGCCAGTGCTCGAAATCAGGCGCAGCGGTTCCAGGTCGTATTGCTTGCGCGGCTTGATGGGAAGCCTCATTAACCTGCGGATCGCAGCGGGACCAGTATACCATACGTTGACTTTCTGCTCGGCAAGGATGGAGTACCATCTTGCGGCGTCGAATTCCCCTTCGTCGAAGAGGTTTGTGACGCCATTTACAAGCGGAGCGATGATGCCGTACGATGTGCCAGTCGCCCATGCGGGGTCGGCCGTACACCAGTATACGTCGCCCGGATGAAAATCAAGGACCAGTCGTCCCGTCACCAGGTGTGTCAGTACGGCGCCGTGACCGTGTAGCACTGCTTTTGGCATGCCGGTCGTTCCACTGGTGAAGTGCAGCAAGGCGGGATCGCTGTTGCGGGTGGGAGGAATGGCAAACGAGGGCGAGGCGTTGCGCATGAGCAGCGGCAGAGAAAGAACACGCTCGTCGAGGTGATTATCCTTGTCTACCAGAAGCACATATTTTAAAGCGGAAAGCTGTCCGCGGCGTGATTTTATTTTCTTTTCGAAAAGGTCGAGCGTTGTTACCAGCACCTTCGCTTCGCTGTGGCGCAGGCGCTCAAAAACGGCCCCCGGCCCGAACATGGAATGAAGCGGGCAAAATACGGCTACCGTTTTAAAGGTTCCCAGTGCGGCCACGTATAACTCAGGTATGCGGCCCGTTAATGTTGAGACCGTGTCGCCTTTGGCGACGTCCAACAAGGTGAGAACGTTTGCAAATCTACTGGCAAGGGCGTTGAGCTCGGCGTACGTGAAATCTTTGGCCGAACGGTCCCTTCGTATCCATCGGAGCGCGACGTTGTCTTTCAGCACTCCTCCGGCGTGACGGACAACTGCCTCATGCGCGATGTTTGTTCCCTCGCCATCGGGGAGGCCGGTCAGGTCCCGCGCTCCATACTTCCAGGTGAAGTTGCGGACGTAAGCGCCGTAGTCGTCGAGATTCGGTTCAACGACTGCGACCTGGGTATTGATTTCCTGCATTTCGCTAAAATATAACGGCATGCAATGGTGTCCCGATGACGAAATCCTTCGCTCCCGATGATATTTGTCATGGTATGGCCGGTTGATGGTGCCCCTTGTATGGTTGGTGTGTGACGACGATCATGCCGCTTCCTTACAGCCGTCATAACAAATCGCCGCCGATGGGCATAACTTTCCACAAAAAAGACGCTGGAAATTTTTCCTGCAAAGACATTCGGGATCGCTTCCGGACCCTTTGCTTTTGCCGGTATCCGGCGTGTGAGGATGCCATTGACTGCTTTGAGGACAGGCACCGCGCCCCTGCAAGGAAAACAGAGTTTATTGTTTTAAAGCGTTATACAACCCCCTTTGCTATGCAAGATCAGATCGTATTGAAAAAATCCGGCTACTTCTTTACAGGTGCCGGCGCCCACGCGATGGGCTTAAAAAACCATACCGGCCGAAATCCTCTGATCCGTAACTGGTCGGCAAAAAATGACGCCGGCAGCATCCGGTACAACCCAATCACTACACGCACATTTTTTCTTATTGACGATGATGAGGACGACCGGGAAGTATTTGGCCTGGCCTTGAAGGAAGTCAGCAAGGAGGCCGTTTGCATTGCCTGCAAAAACGGTAAGGAGGCGCTGGCACGGCTATCCGACCCGTCGTTGCGACCGGATCATATTTTTGTCGATATAAACATGCCTTTGATGTCCGGGCAAGAGTGCCTGCGGGAGATCCGGCGACTGCCTCATCTGAGAGATGTGCCCGTTCATATGTTGACCACCGCTTCACGCGTTCCGGACGAGCAATCCTACGCGGTAATGGGAGCGCAGGGTATTTACACCAAGCCGGTCAGAATGGTCGACCTTGTTTCCATGCTCAAGACGTTTTATACCAATGGCGGCGACGGCGGGGAAATATCCACTTAGGCGGGATTACGGGTTTCTCGCCGGCGGCGGTGAAATGGCGTTGCTGATCGGAGCGTATCCATGGGAGGCCACTTCGCTTGGAGCGATCGAAGGCTGGCCGCAGGTCCTTCGCACGGCACTGGGCCTGATGCTGAACTCCGCGTTCCCGATGTGTCTCTTCTGGGGACCGGCTATGACCACCTTTTATAATGATGCGTTTCGGCCCAGCCTCGGTAACAAGGGCAAGCATCCTACTGCGCTTGGCCAGCCAGGCGCCGTGGCGTGGGCCGACTCGTGGCCGGAAATGAAACCCCTTCTCGACCAGGTGCGGGGTGGTGAAGGCGCGCGGTCTGAAGATACATTTGTTCCCCTCTTCCGCAACGGTCACCTGGAGGAGACATACTGGACGCTCAGCTACAGTTCCGTCCGCGATGAAACAGGCGCGGTGGCCGGCGTTCTGCTCACCTGCGCGGAAACCACGAACAAAGTATTGAACGAACGGCAGATGCAGACCCTTCGGCGCCTGGGCGACTTCCTTCATACGGCGGATACCGTGGATTCAGTCCTGAACACATCCATTGCCGCCCTTTCCGCAAACGACAAGGATTTTCCGTTCGCCGCCATGTACAGGCTCCATAGAAACGGACAGCTAGCCACACCGTCAGGATTTGCCGGATTGTCGGATGACACCGGAGCGCTTTTGCAGGAGATGGACCTTTCCCGCTCCGGCGAGTCGGTTGATTTTAAAAAAGCGGTGTTATCGCAAAAGAATATCCTCTCCGACAAATTTTTCACCAGCGATGATTTTTTCAGGGAGAGTCCGAACAGGAAGGTAAAGCAGTTCATTTACGTCCCCATCATTCATGGGGCCTATGAATATCCTCCTGCCGTGCTGGTCGCGGGCCTGAACCCCTACCGGAAATTTGACGAGTTGTATCACCAGTTCGTCAAGCTCATCGCCGACCAGATCTCGCTGGAATTCGGACGGGCAGTGGCTCACGAGCAGGAGCGCAGGAGGATGCAATCACTGGACGCCATCGTGCCCACCTGCATCTTGCGCGGACCGGATAATACGGTTGAGATGGCCAATGCACCGTTCCTTGACATCATGGCAAGGCCCGCCGACACGGTGCTTTTCAAACCCGCCAGGCAAACATTTCCGGAGATAATGGACCAGGGTGTGGAAAAAATTATCAACAGCGTCAGGACGACCGGCAGGCGATTCCATGCGAATGAGAGGCTTTTGTTTATCGAGCGGAACGGCGTCCCGCAGAAGGCTTACGTCAACATCACCTGCGAGCCGCTCGTGGAACCGGACGGATCGGTTTCCGGTGTGATGATCATTGCAAACGAGGTAACGGATCTCGTGGCCTTGCGCAAGAGCGCGCAGGAGACTGCCTATCGGTTGGAGGCGGAGAGTGAGAAAAGAAGCCTGGAGCTGGTGAAAAAGAACGCAGAGCTGGAGCAGCTCACCTATGTGTCGAGCCATGACCTGCAGGAACCCTTAAGAAAGATCCAGACCTTCGCCGATCTCGCCGTCCAAAACCTCGGCAACCGTAAAATGGCGGAGCACTATCTGGAAAAGGTCGATTCGTCTGCAGCACGGATGTCAAGCCTGATCAAAGCCATGTTGATGTACTCCAAAACCTTCGAAGGCGAGGCCCATTTCCAGCGAGTGGATCTCAACCAGATCCTGACCGATGTCCTGGGCGGCTTTGAAGCAATGATTGCCGAGAAGGCCGCAAGCATCTGCCGGGAACCGTTACCCGTGCTGAATGCAAACGCGGCTCAGATACACGAGTTGTTCTCCAGCCTGCTCAGCAACGCCCTGAAATTTTCAGAGCGGCCTCCGCAAATCGTGATCCGCAGCGATGAGGTTGACGAACAGGAAAAAATCGGGCAAATGCTTTCACCCGCGTACGCCTATATCAAGATAAGTGTCCGCGACAACGGCATCGGCTTCGATCAGCGGTATGAAAGGAAGCTTTTTAGCCTCTTTCAGCAATTAAACAGCCGCGGCGAATACGAGGGTACGGGCATCGGCCTTTCGCTCTGTAAGAAGATTGCGGAAAACCACGATGGTACTATCCGGGGTACTTCCACGCTAGGCCAGGGCTCCGTCTTTGAAGTGTATCTCAGGAGCGACTTGATGTAGCTGCGCGTCGTTCGCCTCCTTCCGGTTGTCACGAAGTTTCTGTCGGGTCGGATGTGGCCCAAAAAGAAATTTACCGGGGCTTGCCTATCTGTTTGATCCCGTGTTAAATTACCCTAAAACCTGCAGGTGCGCGTGCGCTTCTGCTTGCGGGCATCGGTTAAATAAATGTTTAGCTTACACTTAAATTGAAAAATAGCTTTATTTTTGATTTCAAACAACAGAAGCATGGGTCGTGATGCATTTGTCATTGGCGTCGACTTTGGCACCGATTCAGTGCGGTCGATGGTTGTCGACGCTTGCAGCGGGCAAGAAGTGGCCACTGCGGTGCGGTCTTACCCGCGGTGGGGAGACGGTCTGTTTTGCAATGCTGCCAGAAACCAGTTCAGGCAACATCCCCTTGATTATATCGAAGGGCTCGAGGAAACGGTCAGGGCGTGCCTGAAGGAGGCCGGCGAGGCCGTTCGTAAAAATATCCGTGGTATCAGCGCCGATACCACAGGTTCCACTCCGGTCGCCGTGGACAAAAGCGGGAGGCCACTGGCCATCACTCCCGGGTTTGAAGAAAATCCCAACGCCATGTTCGTACTCTGGAAAGACCACACTGCCACCCGGGAAGCGGGGGAGGTCAATGCGCAAGGGGAGCGATCCGGAACAAATTATCTCAAGTATGTGGGGGGCGTCTATTCCTCAGAATGGTTCTGGGCGAAGTTGTTGCACGTACTGCGGGCGGACCCCGCCGTGCGCAATGCCTGCTATTCATGGGTGGAGCACTGCGACTGGATACCGTTCCTCCTCACGGGTGGTACGGAGGCAGGCAAAATCAAACGCGGTGTGTGTTCCGCCGGGCACAAGGCGTTATGGGCGAACGAGTTCGGGGGATTGCCGCCCGATGGATTTTTCGCGGCGATTGATCCCCTGCTGTCGGGGTTCAGGTCGAGAATTTCAAACGATACTTATACTGCTGATCGCGCGGCAGGCACGCTTGGCAACGAGTGGGCACAGCGCCTTGGATTGTCCACCGACGTAGTGGTGGGCATTGGCGCCTTCGATTGCCATATGGGTGCCGTTGGCGGGCAAATAGAGCCTTATTACCTGAGCAAAGTGATGGGCACCTCAACCTGTGACATGATGGTGGTACCACGCGAGGAGATGGGGAACCGTTTGGTCAAGGGAATATGCGGACAGGTCGACGGATCCATTCTTCCGGGAATGATCGGGCTTGAAGCCGGGCAGTCCGCATTTGGCGACACCTATGCGTGGTTCCGCGACCTTTTGCTGTGGCCGGTGCAGAACCTGCTTCGCACCTCCGCGCTGGTCAGCCCCGCGGTTGCAGGCAGCCTCGCCGATGAAATCGCCGGGAAGGTGATCCCTTCCCTGAGCGCCGAAGCATCGCGCCTGGATGTTGAGGAAGGCGATGAGCTTGCGCTTGACTGGTTGAATGGACGTAGGACACCGGACGCGGATCAATTGCTGAAGGGAGCGGTGTCCGGCCTGAGTCTCGGGACAGATGCTCCGCGATTATTCAAGGCATGGGTAGAAGCAACGTGCTTTGGCGCCAGAGCTATCGTCGAGCGCATCGTCGACGAAGGCCTCCCCGTCAGAGGACTGATCGGCCTGGGTGGCGTTGCGAGGAAGTCGCCTTATATCATGCAGGTGATGGCCAGTGTTATGAACAAACCGATCCGCATCCATAAATCGGAACAGACCTGTGCGCTGGGCGCTGCTATGTTTGCAGCGACGGCTGCGGGAATTTATCCCAATGCTGAAACCGCCATGCGCGCCATGGGACAGGGGTTTGACCTCCAGTTTAACCCTGACGCGTCTGCCGCGGACATGTATGAAAAGCGATATCGCAAGTATCAAACTTTCGGAGCGATGATTGACAGGAACGCGGACCGCAAAGCAATGGAAACAAGGGCAGGCGAACTGAACACAGCCCGTATATGAGCAGCGCGAAGGCCAGGAAACATTCGCGGCCGGACAGATACGCGCGGATCCGGGAGGAGGCTTTCGAAGCCAACATCCGGCTACCGAAGCTGGGCCTCGTTTTGTTTACCTTCGGGAACGCAAGCGCCGCTGACCGCGACGAAGGTGTCTTTGCCATTAAACCGAGTGGCGTTCCATACGAGGACCTATCTCCCGCGATGATGGTGATCGTGGATTTCGACGGGAGAACCGTTGACGGTGAGCTGAGGCCCTCCTCCGACACAAAGACGCACGCGGTGCTGTACAAACACTGGCCGGGGATCGGCGGTATCGTTCACACCCATTCCACGTACGCAACGGCATGGGCGCAGGCACAGCTCGACATCCCTATTTTCGGAACGACCCATGCCGACCACGTTACACGGGACATTCCCTGCGCTCCTGCCATGGAGGATGGGATGATCGAAGGCGATTACGAGTACCAGACGGGGTTTCAGATCATCAACTGCCTGAAGCAAAAGAATCTCAGCCCGCAAGAAGTTCAAATGATCCTGGTAGGCAATCATGCACCGTTTACCTGGGGGCAGACCTGCGAGCGCGCGCTCTATAACAGCGCCGTACTGGAATCCATCGCGGAGATGGCCTATCTCACCAGGCAAATCAGACTGGATGCCCCGCGTTTGAAGGATTCCCTGATAAAGAAACATTTTGACCGCAAGCATGGCCCCGATTCCTATTATGGCCAGCAGGGTCGCGAATGACGTGAACGGTACCAGATCTTAGAAACCAATACAATTGCAGTAATAAATATAAGGTGTCTGACAACGATGAAACATTCTCCAATGATCGATTTAAAATCACGGCAAGTCTGGCTGATCACCGGCAGCCAGTCCTTGTACGGCGAGGAGACCCTGAAGGCTGTGGCGGCGCATTCCGCAGAGATTGCGGAAGCATTCGACAAGGCAGCTTCGATTCCCGTGCACGTGATCTTCAAACGTGTTCTCAAATCGCCGGAGGAAGTTTCTCAGCTCTGCCAGGAAGCCAACGATGATAAGGCCTGTATAGGAGTCATTGCCTGGATGCACACATTTTCGCCTGCGAAAATGTGGATCGGAGGATTGAAGATCCTCCGCAGGCCGCTTCTTCAGCTGCACACGCAATTCAACCGCGATATTCCCTGGAACGATATCGACATGAATTTCATGAACCTCAACCAGAGCGCGCATGGCGACCGCGAATTCGGTTTTATCCTTACCAGGATGAGGATCAGGCGGAAAGTGGTCGTAGGTCACTGGCGGGACGAAAGCGTGGTTGAAAGACTGGCTGTATGGACGCGGGCGGCTGCGGCGTGGCACGACTGGCAGGGCGCAACGTTTTGCAGGTTCGGAGACAACATGCGCGAGGTTGCCGTTACAGAAGGGGACAAGGTGGAGGCGGAAATCAAGCTGGGATACAAAGTAAGTGGGTATGGGGTTGGCGATCTGGCAGAGGCTATCAGGTCGGTGGAAGAGAGAGCGGTTGAAAAGCTCGCCCGCGAATACCAGGAGCGTTATGCTGTGGTTCCGGCGCTGCGCCAGGGAGGGGAGAGGCACGCATCGCTGCGCGACGCGGCCAGGATCGAACTGGGTCTTCGGGGATTCTTGGCCAACGGAGATTTCCGGGGATTTACCGATACGTTCGAAGACCTTCACGGCCTTGTGCAACTCCCCGGCATCGCGGTTCAAAGGCTGATGGCCGACGGTTATGGTTTCGGCGCCGAGGGTGACTGGAAAACCGCTGCGCTGGTACGCGCGATGAAGGTGATGGCAAGTGGCCTGCAGGGTGGTAATTCCTTTATGGAGGATTACACCTATCATTTCGATCCGTCGAACCCGTTGGTGCTTGGAGCGCATATGCTGGAGATATGCGAGTCGATTGCGGCCTCGAAGCCTTCGTGTGAAATCCATCCCCTCGGTATCGGGGGCAAGTCCGATCCCGTCAGGCTCGTTTTCGACGTGGCCGCCGGGCCCGCGCTGAATGCTTCCGTGATCGACATGGGCGACCGCTTCCGGCTGCTGGTCAACACGGTGGAGGCCGTCGCACCCACGCATGCGCTGCCGAAGCTGCCAGTAGCCAGGGTGTTGTGGAAACCCCATCCGGATCTGCAGACGGGGTGCGCGGCATGGATCCTGGCGGGCGGCGCTCATCACACCTGTTACAGCCAGAACCTGAGCGCTGAATACCTTGAAGATTTTTCCGAGATGGCAGGCATCGAGTACGTGTTGATCGACAAAGAGACCAGAATGCACACATTTAAAAATATGCTTCGGATGAACGATTGTTGCTATCGTTGATTCGGATGCCGTACACAACCGTTACCTAAAACCTCAACCATGAACTCATTTGCAACCCTGGACTGGATTGTCATCTTCTTTTACTTTTCACTCATCGGCCTCATTGCCATCTGGGTGATCACCCGGAAACAAAAGAACACCGCCGATTATTTTCTTGCGGGAAGAAACCTCGGGTGGTTCGTGGTGGGCGCATCCATCTTCGCTTCCAACATCGGATCCGAACACGTGGTCGGACTGGCCGGCGCAGGCGCGGGAGGAAAAATTCCCATGCTTATCTATGAACTGCACGCGTGGATCGTTATCACACTGGGCTGGGTATTTCTGCCCTTTTATCTCAGGAGCGGAGTATTCACCATGCCTGAATTCCTGGAGAGGCGCTTCAATGCTTCCACCCGCTGGTTTCTCAGCGTGTTTTCACTCATTGCCTATGTGCTGACGAAAGTTTCCGTCACGGTGTATGCCGGCGGGATCGTAATTTCCTCCATTCTTCATATTGATTTCTGGTTCGGTGCGCTGATCACGGTGGTGCTTACCGGCGCCTACACGGTATTGGGAGGGATGCGCGCAGTGGTGTATACCGAAGCCCTGCAGACCGTGGTGCTGGTATTGGGCGCGGCAACGCTTACCATCGTGGGTCTTCATGCCGTCGGCGGCTGGAGCGGAATGAGAGCCGCCCTTGAACCGGGGTACCTGAACATGTGGCGGCCCGCCTCTGATCCCGATTTCCCGTGGCCAAGCCTTGTGATCACCAGCACCATCGTGGGCACCTGGTACTGGTGCACGGACCAGTATATTGTGCAACGGGCTCTTGCCGCGAGAAATATTCAGCAGGGCAGACGAGGTACGATCTTCGGCGGATTTCTCAAACTTCTGCCTGTGTTTCTCTTTCTGGTGCCCGGCGTGGTAGCGCTTGCATTAAAAAACCGTGGCGAATTGCATTGGGATTCGCCCGATCAGGCCTTCGCGGCCCTGCTGATGGACAAGACACCTGCCGGATTAAGAGGGCTGGTAGCCGCCGGCTTGCTTGCAGCGCTCATGAGCTCCCTGGCATCCGTGTTCAATTCGTGCTCGACGCTGTTTACGGTAGACATCTACAAGAAGCTCAGGCCGGAAACCTCCGAAAAGAAGCTCGTAGCGGTCGGACGCCTCGCGACAACAATCGTGGTGCTTCTTGGCATCGCCTGGGTGCCCATCATGGCCAATATTTCCGGCGTCTTATATGAATACCTTCAATCGGTCCAGGCCTATATCGCGCCGCCCATCACGGCTGTCTTTTTGCTGGGGATATTTTACAGACGGATCAACAGCAACGGAGCGATGGCCACGCTGATCGCCGGCTTGCTTGTCGCTTTCATCCGCCTCGCGCTCGAGCTCGGCAAACATCATTTCGCCACCGACAGCGTCTTTTATTTCATTGGCAACGTTAACTTTCTGTCGTTCGCCGCCTGGTTTTTCCTTTTTTCAGTGGTGCTGTGTATAGGCGTAAGCCTCCTGACGCCGCCCCCTGCCGCGCACCAGATAGCAGGGCTGACCTTTGGCACGCTGACCGAAAAACAGAAAACGGAAAACAGGAACAGCTATAACCTATGGGATATTGTTTTTTCAATCCTTGTAATTGGTGTCGTTGTATTTGTTATGACCACTTTTACGGGATGAAAAGCCCGAATTAAGTTGGGAAATTATTCGGCTATGCGCATATTCGCAGCTGGTAGATTTGCAAACCGATGAAGCTAAGTCGTTATAAGAGCCACCAAAAGATCCTCGTGGCAGTGGACTGTATCATTTTCGGTTTTGACGGACGTCAGCTGAAGGCCCTGTTGATCAAAAGGGGGTTTGAGCCTGAAAAAGGGAAGTGGTCGTTGATGGGCGGTTTCATCGGGAAAAATGAAAATGCGGAACAGGCCGCGGCCCGCGTGCTTTACGACCTCACGGGCCTGAAGAATATTTACATGGAGCAACTGGGAACCTTCAGCGATGTACGGCGCGACAGCGCGGGCAGGGTCATCTCGGTCGCCTATTTTGCACTGATCAACATAGCGGATTACAGCAGGCAACTTCAGCTTGAGCACGAGGCAAAGTGGTTTCTTTTAAACCGGATACCGCCCCTGATCTTCGACCACAGGAAGATGGTGATGAAAGCCAAGGAGCGCCTGAAGGAAAAAGTGGTGGCCCACCCCGTCGGCTTTGAATTGCTTCCGACCAAATTCACGCTTCCTCAGCTTCAAAGCCTCTACGAGGCCATCTACGACACCCCGCTCGATAAACGGAATTTCACGAAAAAGATCCTTGCCCTGGGCGTGCTGAACAAACTAAACGAGAAGGAAAAGGAATCCTCGCGCAAGGGCGCCTTTTACTATGTGTTTGACAGCCTGAAATATAAAAAACTTCAGTCGAACGGCGTCAAGTTTATCTAATGGTCTTTCCTGATTTTCAGATTTCTGTCGCGACTGCTGATATTTCAAAAATAAGTGTAAATTGTACTGTTATTTTCAGCTCCATTGCTTGGACGAACAGTCGCGAATAAAAACCCGGTAGAACCATGACAGCTACAACTGTAAAGATGACGCGGGCCGCCGCCTTTTTCTTTCTCATCTCCGCCGCCGGAACCGCCGTTGCGCAGCCGGCAAACCGTATAACGGTCCAGTCGCGGGAGCCTGCGACCCAGATCAGCAGACACATTTATGGACACTTCGCCGAACACCTCGGACGATGCATTTACGGAGGGTTTTATGTAGGGGAGGACAATGCAAAAATCCCGAACATTCACGGCGTCCGCAAAGATGTGGTAGAGGCTCTTAAGAAGCTGAAGGTTCCGAACCTGCGATGGCCGGGCGGGTGTTTTGCCGACACGTATCACTGGAAAGACGGCGTGGGACCGAAAGCTGATAGGCCCCGGATTGTGAATGTCTGGTGGGGTGGCGTCACGGAGGACAACAGTTTTGGAACGCACGATTTCCTGAATATGTGCGAGCTCATCGGCGCCGAACCGTACCTCGCGGCAAATGTCGGTAGCGGGTCCGTTGAAGATGTCGCCGACTGGGTGCAGTACGTAAATTTTGACGGTGTCAGTCCCATGTCGGACTGGCGCGCGAAGAACGGAAGGGAGAAGCCATGGAAAGTGACTTTCTGGGGCGTGGGAAATGAAGCGTGGGGATGCGGTGGAAACATGACCCCCGAGCATTATGCTAACGTCTATCGGCAGTATGCTACGTTCATGAGGAACTGGACTCACGACGGCAGGATCTTCCGGATTGCATCCGGTGCGAATGGCGGCGACTATCACTGGACCGAAGTGCTCATGCGCGATATCCCTTCGCGTATGCTTGAAGGCGTGGCCCTTCATCATTACTCGGTCATCGATTGGGCGAACAAGGGATCCGCGACCGATTTCTCCGAGGAGCAATACTTCAAGACCATGAAGACCGCTTTGAGAATGGAGGAGCTCGTGACCAGGCATTCCACCATTATGGATAAGTACGATCCCCAGAAGAAAGTTGCCCTCGTTGTCGACGAATGGGGCGGCTGGTATGACGTAGAACCGGGAACGAATCCTGGCTTCCTCTATCAGCAAAACACCATGCGCGACGCAATGATCGCGGGTGTTACGCTGAATATCTTCAACAACCATGCTGACCGGGTGCGCCTGGCCAACCTCGCGCAGACGATCAACGTCCTCCAATCCGTCATCCTCACCGACGAGGCGAAGATGATTCTCACGCCGACTTACCATGTGATGGAAATGTACAATGTTCACCAGGATGCGAAACTCCTGCCGGTGACCGTGAAATCCTCGGATTACAGCTATGGGAATGAAAAGCTCCCGGCTGTGTCCTGCTCCGCATCCGTCGACAGCCTGGGCGTCACGCATCTTTCCCTCGTCAACATCGATTCAAAGAAATCGCAGGATGTATCGATCGAATTTTTCGGATCGAAATACAAGACGGTGGGCGGCCGGATCCTCAGCTCCCCGTCGTTAAGGGATCACAACACGTTTGACAACCCGGAAAAAATCAAACCGGCGACGTTTAAAGGTGCAAAGCTGTCAGAACAAACCCTCCAGGTGACGTTGCCGCCGTTTTCCGTCGTAGTCCTCGAGCTGAAGTAAAACACTAAGGGCACGAATGAATCCGTGCCCTTATACCTTATACCTTATTCCTTATACCCCTATACCTTATACCCTATACCCTATACCCCTATACCTTCCCTAAGCCTCCGGCTCCGCTGATTTTTTGCGGGCCTGGATAACGACAAACGATCCCTTTCCGTAACCCGGTTTCGCCGGCTCAACCTCCGTGATCTCTTTCAGGGGTTTGAACAGCGTTTGGCAGAAATTGAAATGTCTAAAGCCCGCTTTCGTGAGTTCGTTCATCACTTTGTCGACCGTATAAAACGTAGCGTACC
>DASVOT010000450.1:0-6588 GCA_036383235.1 Chryseosolibacter sp. | reverse complement strand
GCCTGAAATACTTCAGTTCCTCCGAGGTGTACAGGAGGATCGGTTCATAGAAGACCGGGATCTCGCGGATTTCCCTGTCTTCGACCGGCGTCACCAGTATCCCGATGTCCAGCCTCCCGGCCTTCAGGTCCCGGATGATCTCGCCGGTCTGCATCTCGGTGACGGTGAACGACGTTGCCGGATGGTCCTGGAGAAAAGCGTTGAGAAATCGCGGAAGAAGATAGGGCGCAAGCGTGGGAATCACACCAAGCCGGTACTCCCCTTCGATGGAGTCCTTCTCGCTGCGGACAAACTCTTTCAGATTCTTTACTTCCTGCAGGATCTGGCGAGCACGGCTGATGATGATCTCCCCTGCCGGTGAAGGCTTAAGGGGCTGACTTTTTTCAAAGATCTTTACGCCCAGCTCATCCTCGAGTTTTCTCACCATCATGCTGAGCGTCGGCTGCGTCACATGACAGTGACCTGCAGCCCGGGCGTGGTTGCGGTGAATATCCAGCGCGACGATATATTCCAGTTGCTGCAGGTTCATACAATAGCCGGGGTTACGACGGCCCGGATCGCAGACAAACTTAACAAGCGGATGGCGGAAATCGGCATGATTTGTACCCGGTTTTGTTTATGTTTGCCTTTATGGGACCGAAGATGCAAAAGTCCCGTTTTTGGAATTGCGAAGCACCCTGTTGGCCCGCGGTTTGCGTCTGAGAAAGAAATCAATACCTATGAAACGATTCATCTTCATCCCCGTTTTTCTTTTACCCATCCTCCTCTCCGCACAGGAGAATTTCAAGGGCGAGCATTTTATCGAAGTAACGGGCACCGCCTTCCGCGAGGTTGAGCCCAACGAAATTTATGTGATGATCCGGCTGAAGGAATTCGAAGAGAACCGTCAGAAGACCTCGCTTGAAAAGCTGGAAAAAGATTTCTATGACGCCGTGAAGGAAGCGGGCATCGATCGCAAACGCGTGGAGCTCGCCCACGCGGGATCGGACCTGGAAAAATTCCGCCGCAGGGACAAGGAGGCTTATCGTGAAAAGACCTTTCAGATCAAGCTCACCAGCGCTGCCGAACTGGAGAAGTTCATCGAAAAACTGTCGCCGGTGAAAGTCGACGCTGTGGATGTTACGCGCATCCATCATTCCGATTATGAAAAGTTCAGGCTCGAGCTGAAGGTCGAGGCGTTAAAGGCGGCAAAGGCAAAAGCCGAAACGTTGCTTCACTCAATAGGGGCGGAGATCGGCAAACCCCTGATGGTGCGTGATTTTGATTTCGTCCAGCCGTACATGGATATGAAGGCCAATGTGGTGATGCGGGGCGCCGAAAGTTACCAGGCTCAGTCAGCTGAGGAACCCATCGCTTTCCGCAAAATAAAAATGCAGGCGCAGATCACCGCCCAGTTCGAGATCCGATAAGATCAAATCCAGACGACCGAACAAAAATGCGGACCACCTTCCCGCCGGGCGCGCTCAGGGTTCTGATAAAGCCGGGCTGAATTCGGAGCGGGATCACATCTTTCCGAAACGAACCCTTCATTAAAAAGAGTATCCCAGCTGCAGGCCAAAAATGTTGTAATTATTGAATGGGTAGGTAACGAGCATCGTTCTTCCGCTGCGCGAAGGATGCAGAATATTTTGATCATTACCCAAGCCGGGTAAGTTAAACTCCCTGTTCACCGCAAAATAAACGGTGGTTGAAAAATGTTTGATCCACGTCCCGGAAGTAAAGGTCAAACCGACCTTGCCCCGGAACCGGTGTAGTCCGTCAGGCGAGTCCTTGTAGGCCACATTGTAGTTCTGATCATAGTAATTGGTACTCACGCCATTCAGGAAATAATAAAGCGCGCCCTGGATAAAAGGCCTCACACCCAGCGGCAAATCCTTTTTCCGGTAGCCAAGCCTGAGGCTGTATTCAAACCGGGTTTGATATTTCTCGAATTTGGGAATGTAGAATTGCGTGGTTAGCTCATTGTTCAAAACCAGTTTTCTCCCGACCTCGGTCCTTCGTTGCACGCCGGCCATGAATGAGTGAAAGGTCATGGCGTTCATGAAATTAGGTTGCTGGGGATAATGATTGTCCCACCACGGGTTATAGCGATACATCGAAAGTCCGTAACCTGCCGACAGGCTGAACTGCCGGTTAATCCTGTATTTCACTTCGGTGCTATTCTGGAAAAACCAGAAATCCTGCTGGAACGATCGCATGGCAAGAAGCGAAAAATTACTGACAGACCACCGGTAGTTGATGTCCTTCGACAGAATGAAACTATACCATACCTTGTTGCCCGCGGTTTGATCCACCTGCGCCTGGGTGATGCTGAACTGACAGACAAGCGCACAAAAAAGAAAGCCCCTTGCAAATTTCATTTTTTCAATTTTTTATTGGTTGATATCCGTACCACCACCGATTTAGCGCCCCGCACAAGCCGCACATCGTACGTGTCTTTCCTGCCCGGCGTTGGCTTCGGCAGCTCCACATAGAACGTCGACGACTTCCCGGGGATGCTCGCTGAATCATTAACAAATTCCACATCGTTAGCCCTGCGCGACGAAAACTTGTACACGTGCTCCTGCCCGTTATTTCTCATGATGCTGAGCGTGATCTTTGCGTCATCCAGCATGATGTCACTGAAAGAGGGCCTGACAATAATCCGCAGCTGCGACGTATCGCTGATCTCGAATCGAAATCCATCCTTCTTCGTCAGCTCATAATAAGGCTGGGTCGTCTTTGACGTTACAAATCGAACTTCCTTCTTCTGAAGCTTCGTTGCGGGCGATAATTCCGCCCACACGGGTTTCGCGTACGCCTTGTAAAAACCCCGTACATAGACGCGCTGCGCCGGGTCCGTGCTGTAAATCCGGTAGCTGTGGCTGCCCGGCGGGACGTCAATCGCAACCCGGTGTAGCTTGCTGGAGAAATTCTTTTCAATGGACTTTAAACTGTCGACCGGTAATTCCGGTATCCTGTATGTTTTGACCAGCTCTTCGGACTGAACAATCTTCATCGCCGACGCTTTCGACTTCGACGTCCGCTCCGTCATCGCCACCCTTGAATTGATATAGAGCTTGCCGGGCCCTTCTATCCGGTAGGTCGTCGCGGATTTGTCCGACAGCGCGTAGTAAGAATATCCCTCCTCCCCCTGAATTACTTTCTTCTCGGAAAAACGGAAAGGTGTGATTTCATTCTTGTCCTGACCGTGGCCCGCATAGGGAACAGACAGAATGTTAAAAACTATCAGTAACGACAGCGGATTCTTCTTTATTTTCATAGATGACATTTTTTCCGAGGGCATTTTGTTTGCGGTCATGAATGATTACAGCCGTGAGCATCGACACCAGTACAAACATCGCGATGCCGACATTCCCGTAGTCATATTTCATTTTATTGAACAGTTCGCCGGCTCCGGGTTCCGGAAGGGGAACCGGATCAATTGGCATATTGTACTTCGCAAGCAGGCTGTTCAAATTCAACAGGTTGATCACCTTCTTTCCGTTCGCCGCCATTTCAAACAGCACTCCGTGCTTGTCCGGGAAGTCGCGCAGTTTGATGTCCTCCACAAGACCGGACGGAATGGCAACCGAATTCCTGGCGCTGCCCAGGCTGGCAATGCCTCCTCCCACGTTCACGAACAGTTTCAATTCGTCGTTCATCAACCGCTCCTGTTCCCGGAAGATGCCAATCCGTTTCGCGATATCTTTTCGCAACGAATTTTCATTGATCATCGGCACCCCGTTTCGGCGAATGGCCTCCACAGCCATGCCCCGTCCTTCCTCGCTCAGCGTCCTTCCCAGATCATCATTGCCGCCGATGGAGGAAGCAATGATTTTCTCGTGCAGAAAACCGCCCTCGATCAGACTGGAATGCATATCCAGGTACGTATAATAGGGATCGTTTGCCCCCCACGATGATGAGGTGACGGAACCGATGAAGGTCATCTTCAAACCAAGGACCTCTGACGCAATGCATACCGCCAGGTTCATCGCAGGAAAAGAACCGGTCGCGCATACGCCGATGTGGTCACCGCTTTGCAGACCCGCTTCCTTGAACAGTTGCACCACCAGGGCGGCAAAATTCGGGTTGACGGTACTGAGCTTGATCGGCAACGATCCTTTTCCCGAAGTGATCGGGGAAAATTGGGTGCCGATCATTTTGGTGTCGTTCGGATCGTTAATGTTGTCAACCGATATCTCATTTTTAAAATGCTTCTCCTTCAGATACTCGATGGCCGACGCCATCCGGGTTGCCGCTTTCATTTTCTCCTCAAAGTAGGGTTGCTCGGTTTCCCTCTTCGTCAGTTCAATCCAGAGCATCAGCGCCACTGAGATTGCCCCCATGATGACGAGCACGTGGGTAGACCTGATTGAAATTTTCATGCTAGTAAAAATTTTGAATTGGATTGAAGTCGAAGACAGAAATTACGATCAGGCGGACCAGCACGGAGATGATCGCCAGTACGGAGAGTGTCTTCAGATACCCTTGCTTGACAGACCAGTGAGCAATCAGTCCTGGGACCACCCATCCAACCGCAGAAAACTCGACCGTTGTTTGCTGCGTGTTGAAGTACATGAAGTGATGGGAAAAGATCGCCAGAATGGTACCGACCAGCAACGAAACCACCATCTGCCGTCTTCCAAAAAGAAAGGTGTAACGTCCGATCAGCTTAATGATCAGGAAGGTGAGAAAAGATATGATAATTAAACCGGCGATCCGGTCGGGATTTCCTATTTGCAGGGCGACGTAACCCGGGATGATGATGCCTCCCGCCGCCATTCCGAACGCCTCGATGAAGAACAGGGACAGGATGATGCCTAATGTAACCGCTAACTCGATCATTGGATATAGTGTTTTTCTTCAAATAGTTTGCTCAACTCCGCGCCACCGGCGCCCATGTTGCCGAACGCGACAATTACCGCGTTTCGCTCGGTCAGGCCGAGCAGATCGTCAAGCTGCGCTTCAGGAGATTTGATGCCTACCGGCACCACCTTCGCGCCGTCTATGTCGGCATCCAATGCCATCTGTTTTACCTGAAGACTGTTTTCGCCGGTAAGGACCAGGTAATCAAATTTGCATTCCGACACCATGTGCACGAGTTGCTCCGAACGGTCTTTTCGATCCTTCCGTGAGTTTAATATGATGATGTATTGTTTTTCATTTCCTTCATTAAGCCGGATCTGCTTCCAGATCATGAAAGATGACTCCGGGTCGTTGGCTGCCAGCGCGTTGTAGAAATGGATCCTGTGGCCCACGTGTCGATGGACGTATTTTCTCAATACACCCTCGTCGGGAATGGTTTTCTTCATTGCCTGGAGGGCAACTTGCCGGCTAACCGACATGCTTTCACATACAAGAAGAGCGAGCGCCACGTTTTCCGGGTGTTCGAAGTACGTGAACCCCTCCATCTCGCCGGCGGAAACGGTTTTCTTATCGGCCACGAATAATTCAGTATCCATCCTTGCAGCTTTCTTTTCCAGCACGGAAAGGATGCGGTCTTCAGCAGTGAAAAGTTTAGCCTTTCTGGGTACAGTGCCCGACAGCGCTTTTGCCACATCCGGCAGGCCGGGGCCCATTACGTCGAGGTGATCCAGCCGGATGTTGGTGATGACGCCGTGTGTCGCTCTCACCATCTGATGTTCGGTGATATGCTGGAAATTTGGCTGCAACGCCATGCATTCGATCAGCAAAACATCCGCTTGTTTCTCAGAGCAAAACTTTACAATCTTCAATTGCTCGAGGATGTTCGCTTTCTCCTTGCGGGGGATCCCGATCTCGCTGCCATCCGCCAGTATCATCCTGGGATAAGTACCGGTTACCTTGGTGATGGTATTGTAGCCGCCGGCCCTGAGGCCCGCGCCGATCAGGCGCGTGACGCTGGACTTTCCTCTTGTTCCATTGACATGAATTCTGAAAGGGATTGACTTGAGATTAGCGGTATGCCGCACGAATTCAAGCGCACCGTAAATGATCAGCCCGGCTGTGATAACAGAAATGATGATCAGGCTTTCCATCCAGGTTCAGGCGTTTTAACAAGCGGGCGGTTGTGCCTTTCATTGCTTGATGCCTATATAACCGGCGGGAACGGATTTCTCCTACCGCCGCTGCGTGAATAAGTTTCCCTGGCGGCGGAAAGCGCTCCGCGATCGGTGTCTTTCAGCCTGCCGAACGCGCGAGCATTCCGAAACCCGGGCACACGGGATCTTATTGCGAAATCCTGGTGTCCATGCGCTTAGAAATATGCTAAGATTTTCTATTTTAGCGCCCGATTTGGCGGGGTGTAGCACAGCCCGGTAGTGCGCTACGTTCGGGACGTAGAGGTCGGAGGTTCGAATCCTCTCACCCCGACAAAAGATGAAAGGCCTTTTCCGGCGAATGCCGGAACGGGCTTTTTTTATTTCGCAGCGAGTCAAGCGCCTCGCTTGAACGAGCGAGAAATAATAAAAGACCGCAAGTGAGCGAAGCGAACGAAGGCCTTCATCTTTTGGCCACCCCCTCCAAGGATCACCGAAGGTAATCCTCTCACCCCGACAAAAGATGAAAGGCCTTTTCCGGCGAATGCCGGAACGGGCTTTTTTTATTTCGCAGCGAGTCAAGCGCCTC
>DASVOT010000449.1:0-2788 GCA_036383235.1 Chryseosolibacter sp. | reverse complement strand
CAGGAGAACTTTCACACCCAGCCGGATCTGGATGATGTGGCGGAAAAGGTTCACCTGAGCGCCTACCATTTTCAGCGCATGTTTACCGAATGGGCTGGAATCAGTCCCAAGCGGTTTCTTCAATACCTGACAACCGGCTATTTAAAAGAACGGTTGCAGGCGTCGCGCACCATTGACGAGGCCGCTGCTGACGCGGGTCTGTCAAGTCAATCGAGGGTATACGACCTGTTCACCACGCTCGAAGCGGTGACGCCGCAAGAGTACAGGCAACGCGGATCTGGTATTCGCATTGATTACGGTTTTCATCCCACGCCGTTCGGAGAATGCCTGATCGGTGTCACGACGCGGGGCGTCTGCTGGCTTTCCTTTCTCGGCGCCGACCAGGACGGTCGATACGCTGTTGAAGAGATGAAGGCCGCGTGGCATAACTCCGTCTTTCATCCGGACCAGGAGCTGACACGCGCCTTTGTCGAATCCGTTTTTCACCGCGCGGCGGAGAAAAACTACACCTGCTGGTGAAGGGAACGAATTTCCAGGTGAAGGTTTGGGAAGCGCTGCTCCGGATTCCTGCCGGCCACCTGACTACCTATCAGGAAATTGCAGCCGCGATCAGGCAACCCGGCGCGCAACAGGCGGTCGGTTCAGCGGTGGGATCCAATCACATCGCCTACCTGATTCCCTGTCACCGGGTGATCAGAAAAGACGGGATCCTCGGCGAATACAGGTGGAGCGCCGCCAGAAAAAAGAGCATCATCGGATGGGAGTTGGCAAGGCATCATGCGCCTAACAACCATTAGTTATAGAAAATAAATATGATGAAAGGTGAAAGGGAGCTTGCGCTGAACAAAAAAAACTTTCTATCTTAGTGCCACAAGAAGAGCAATGAAAGGTAACAACACGTTTTTTTATTTTTACTACTACTTTAAGACCCGGGCGGGACTTTAAGGGTAGCGTGTTGTTGATAAACAGATAACAGATACACTCAGAAGTCCCGGAAAACCGGGACTTTTTTTATGCCCGCTCTTTTTTGTGAAAGACCAGCGAAGCGGCAGGTTTTAAAACATAACAATTAATTCCGCTCATAAAACGATGAGCGCTTGCGGCGAGATGATAAAGAAACAAGTGAAAGTTCCCCGTGCCAATGGAGTTGCTGTCCCTGCAGCGGCAGCAAAAGAAAAAGTGCGTGTAGCCATCCAGGGCATCGCGACCAGTTTTCATGAAGTAGCGGCAAAGACCTATTTCGGCAGCTCAACCGGCCTGGAAACAGTTGAATGCCTCTCCTTTCACGACCTCTGCGAAAGCCTCGATAAAGGAGAATCGAACTATGCCGTCATGGCGATCGAAAACTCCATCGCCGGAAGTATCCTTCCTAACTATTTCCTGCTGCAAAGCTATCACTTCACCATCATCGGGGAGTTGTATCTGCCCATTCACATGCACCTGCTGGCGCTGCCGGGCGTCAGGCGCGAAGATATCCGGTGTATCGAGTCTCACCCAATGGCTATACGCCAGTGTGCGGAGTACATCAACTCGCTGACAGGCGTAGAGGTACGGGAAAGCGATGACACCGCGCTGTCCGCCAAAAGGGTAAAGGAGCTGAAGCTGAAGGATACCGCCGCGATCGCCAACGAATTTGCGGCCAGGAAACACGGCCTGGAAATCCTGGAAAAGAGAATCGAGACCCACAAAAAGAACTTTACGCGTTTTTTGGTGCTCTCCAAAAGAAAGCACGCCGCCGTTGAGAGCGACAAGGCCTCGCTCAGCTTTGAAGTGGCCCATGAGGTGGGAAGCCTGGCCGAAACGCTGATGGTGTTTAAGAACCATAACATCAACCTGACGAAAATCCAGTCGATCCCCATCATTGGAAAACCCAGTGAATACTCGATCCACGTGGACATCGAATGGAAAAAAAGAAAAAGTTATGACGACGCGATACACGAGATCCTCCGGCAGGTCAGGAACCTGAACATCCTCGGCGAGTATAAAAGGGGAAAGATCGAATATTGAAAGCACAGGGACGGATGATGATCCGTCGTCGTTGAAAGTAAAACGGATTTATAACAGACCTCATGATAAAGACAGCGAACAGGATTGCAAACGTGGAGGAATACTACTTCAGCAGGAAGCTGGCGGAAGTGCGCGCGCTCGATACCGGCGAGGTGCGGGTGATCAACCTGGGAATCGGAAGCCCTGACCAGGCCCCTTCCCGGAATGCGATTGACGCGCTCATCGCATCGGCGGAAAATCCAGCCAACCATGGATACCAGAACTACAAGGGCATCCCTGCCTTCCGCAAAGCAATTGCCGGCTTTAACAAAAGAATGTACAACACGGACCTCGATCCTGAATCAATGATCCTTCCCCTCATGGGGTCAAAGGAAGGCATCCTTCACATCTCGATGGCGTTCGTCAACGAGGGGGAGGAGGTATTGATCCCGGATCCCGGCTACCCGACCTACTCGTCGGTCGCCAACCTGGTGGGCGCGCGGTTGAGAACGTATGAGCTGAAGGAAGAGCTGAACTGGGGAATCGACATTGACGCGCTGAGGCGCAGCGACCTCTCGAGGGTGAAGCTGATGTGGATCAATTTTCCCCACATGCCTACCGGCCGCACCGCTTCTGCTGAGGAATTGAAAGCGCTGGTCGATCTGGCACGCGAAAATCAGTTTCTGATCGTGAATGACAACCCTTACAGCCTGATCCTCAATGACGAGCCGATGAGTCTGCTCTCTGTTCCCGGCGCGGAGGAAGTCGCCCTCGAGCTGAACTCCCTGTCGAAATCCCACAA